>NZ_PTFE01000066.1:0-47455 GCF_002936975.1 Bradyrhizobium sp. AC87j1 | reverse complement strand
GGTCTCTCACGCCTCGGTGTTGAGCAAAGGAAAAGGAGATCGAACAATGAGGGAGAGGAAAATGAAGTGGGAATGAAGCGCTGCCGCATGCCCGGTCGTCGCGTCAAGGGTGAAGCTTCGCCCGCGTTCCGCGGCCCTTGACCCGCCGGACCGGGGAGGCGGCCGGCGAGGGGGTGTGATGAAGGACTGAAGTGACGAAGAGATCAGGCGGATCGCTCGCGCTGTTAGTCCGGCCAGGCCAACAGGAGCCGCCGATGCACACCTCACCTTCCGTCCGCAAAGTCTTCGAGGGCGTCGCGACGCGCCACGAGATGCACCGCATGTTCAATCGCCATCGCGGCAACCCCATCATGGCCGAGGGAGACGCTCAGCAGCTCTTCGCTGGCGAGTGGTTCGAGATCGCGGAGTCCAAGCATGATTACATGCTCGACATCCTACCGCCGCTTTGGATGCGCGGCGATATGTTCGCAATGCATGAATTCATGACGGGAAACATCACAAGCGTCTTCTTCTCGCTTGCCATCGACGGAAGGCGACGTTGGTTCCATGGCTATTGCGATCTTTCCGACCGGCTCTCGCCAGAGCGGATGAAGGCGGCGATCATCGAGCGCGAGTCACGGCCCGTGCGCGCGATGACTCGCGACGAACGGCTCGAGCACATCTGGTCGAGCACGCATGACGATTATCGCGGCTATGCCGGCGAGCGCTGGCCGCATGTGATGCGCGGCCGCCGCACCGTACTCGTCTATGCCGGCCAGAGCGGCACGGTCCTGAAGCTGCTCGACGACCTCACCGAGGCAGAGGTCGCGGCCAAGCTGCCGGTGCAGTTCCGCCATCTGCCGGAAACGGTCGCGGCCTAGCCCGACCTCCCCTCCTCGCCTCGCAGCAGCCCGGCCTCGCGCCGGGCGTCGCATTTCAGAACCCGGCCCGCCACCGGCCCCTCATCAATTCCCGCATCCCCGTGCCGTCCGTCGCAGCCCGCGTCGGCGGACGGCGGCGCGCGCCCAACTGGAGGACATTTCCTATGGCGCATGACGATCCTTTCACCCTCGACCTCTTCGGCAAGACCGCCCTTTCATCCAGCCTCGGTATTGGCGTCACGGCTTTCGCTGCCGATTTTGGCGGCGACGACGACCATGAGCATGATCCACCGCCGTCGACGCTGGCCCCGGTAGGCCCGGCCATTGAAGCGGCGCGGCGCTCCGATGACGGTCCCCGCAAGCGCGGCGACAATTTGTATCTTTCCGGCGAGCGCGGACTCGCAAAGGGCTGGAAGCAGCGCGCCCGCGACAGCATCGCCGCAGTTCGGCTCGCAGCACAGATCGAGGCCGCGCAACGGCCCGCGACGGTCGAGGAGCAGCAGCAACTGATCCGCTTTACCGGCTTCGGCGCCTCAGAGCTCGCCAATGGCGTTTTCCGAAGGCCCGGCGCAACCGAATTCGCGAAGGGCTGGGACGAGATCGGGGCCGATCTGCAGGATGCGGTCGATGAGGCTGACTACGCTTCGCTGGCACGCTGTACGCAGTATGCCCATTTCACGCCGGAGTTCATTGTCCAGGCGATGTGGGCGGGTTTGCTACGCCTCGGCTGGCGCGGCGGCCGCGTGCTCGAGCCCGGCATCGGCACCGGGATGTTTCCGGCGCTGATGCCGCCGGTTCTGCGCGAGGTCTCCCAGGTCACCGGCGTCGAGCTCGATCCCGTCACGGCGCGCATCGCGCGGCTGTTGCAGCCCCGGGCGCGGATCGTCACCGGCGATTTCGCGCGGTCCGAGCTGCCGGCGCGGTTCGACCTGGTGATCGGCAACCCGCCCTTCTCCGATCGCACCGTCCGCTCGGACCGCAAGCTGCGCTCGCTCGGTCTGCGGCTCCACGACTATTTCATCGTCAAGGCGATCAAGCTGCTGAAGCCGGGCGGTCTCGCCGCCTTCGTTACGTCGCACGGCACGATGGACAAGGCGGATGGCTCGGCGCGCGCGCTGATCGCGAAGCACGCCGATCTCCTCAGTGCCATCCGTCTGCCGGAGGGTAGCTTCCGCGCCGATGCGGGCACCGACGTCGTGGTCGACATCCTGTTCTTCCGGCGGCGCAAGCACGGGGAGCCCGAAGGCGACCTCTCGTGGCTCGAGCTCGAGGAGGTGCGCCCGGCGACCGAGGACGAGGGCGCCATTCGCGTCAACCGCTGGTTCGCATGCCATCGCCACCTTGTGCTCGGCGCGCACGCGCTGACCTCCGGCCCGTTTGGCGAGATCTACACCTGTGTGCCGAGTGACGAGGACCTCGCGACCGCGCTGGACGATGCGATCACCCGCCTTCCTGTCGCAATCTATAACGGCGAACCGGAGGCGATCGACTCTGACGATGAGTGCGAGGCCAGCCCGGCGAAGTCGGAGAGCTCGGTGAGCCTCACGTCGCGCGAGGGCAGCTATCTGCTCGATCACCGGCATGGGTTGATGCAGATCCTCGACGGGAAGCCGGTTGCTGTCTCGGTGCGCAAGGGCCGCAGCGCGGATGGCATTCCGGAAAAGCATGTCCGAATCGTCCAGAAGCTGATCCCGATCCGCGACGCCGTGAGAGAGGTGCTGAAGTGCCAGGAGCTCGACCGGCCGTGGAAGGATGCGCAGGTCAGGCTGCGCATCGCCTGGTCGAATTTCGTCCGCGCTTTCGGGCCTATCAACACGACGGTTGTGTCGACGGCCGAGGACGTCGAGACCGGAGAGGTCCGCGAAACGCACCGCAGGCCGAACCTCCAGCCATTCCTGGACGATCCGGACTGTTGGCTGGTGGCCTCGATCGAAGACTACGACCTCGAGTCGGATACGGCGAAGCCGGGTCCGATCTTCACCGAGCGGGTGCTTGCTCCGCCGGCGCCGCCCGTCATCACCAGCGCCGCCGACGCTCTCGCCGTCGTTCTCAACGAGCGAGGCCATGTCGACCCCGACCACATCGCGGAGCTCGTGCACCGCGACGCGAACGGCGTCATCGCCGAGCTCGGCAGCGCCATCTTCCGTGATCCCAGCGGCGGCTCGTGGCAGACGGCGGACGCGTATCTGTCGGGTGCTGTGCGCGACAAGCTGAAGATTGCGGAAGCGGCGGCTGCGCTCGACCCCGCCTATGCGCGCAACGTGACCGCGCTGCGGGAGGTGCAGCCTGCCGACCTCCGGCCCTCGGACATCACCGCGCGCCTTGGCGCGCCGTGGATTCCCGCCGCCGACATCGTCGCCTTCGTCAAGGAGACGATGGGTGCGGAGATCAGGATCCACCACATGCCGGAACTGGCGTCGTGGACCGTGGAGGCCCGGCAGCTCGGCTGGATGGCCGCCGGCACGTCGGAATGGGGCACGGAGCGGCGCCACGCCGGCCAGCTTCTCTCTGATGCGCTCAACTCCTCCGTCCCGCAGATCTTCGACACTATCAAGGATGGCGACAGCGAGCGTCGGATCCTGAATGTCATCGACACCGAGGCGGCGAAGGAGAAGCTCTCGAGGATCAAGTCCGCCTTCCAGAATTGGATCTGGTCCGATCCGGACCGGACCGACCGACTGGCGCGGGTCTACAATGACCGCTTCAACAACATCGTGCCGCGCGCTTTCGACGGTTCGCATCTGAAATTGCCGGGCGCCTCGGGCGCCTTCGTTCTCTACGAACACCAGAAGCGCGGCATCTGGCGCATCATCGCCTCGGGCGCGACCTATCTCGCTCACGCCGTCGGCGCCGGTAAGACGATGACGATGGCGGCCGCGATCATGGAGCAGCGCCGCCTCGGGCTGATTGCCAAGGCGATGCTTGTCGTGCCCGGCCATTGCCTGGCACAGGCGGCGCGCGAGTTCCTGGCGCTCTATCCCGGCGCCCACATCCTCGTCGCCGATGAGACCAACTTCACCAAAGACAAGCGGCATCGCTTCCTGTCGCGCGCCGCTACAGCGACATGGGATGCGATCATCATCACCCATTCGGCCTTCCGGTTCATCGGCGTTTCGTCCGCGTTCGAGCAGCAGATGATCCAGGATGAGCTCGAACTCTACGAGCAGCTCTTGACCAAGGTCGAAAGCGACGACCGCGTCTCGCGCAAGCGGCTCGAGCGGCTAAAGGAGGGATTGAAGGAACGGCTCGAAGCGCTGGCCACGCGCAAGGACGATCTCCTGACCATCTCGGAGATCGGCGTCGACCAGATCATCGTCGATGAGGCGCAGGAGTTTCGCAAGCTCTCCTTCGCTACCAATATGTCGACGTTGAAGGGCGTCGACCCCAACGGCTCGCAACGCGCCTGGGACCTCTATGTGAAATCGCGCTTCATCGAGACCAAGAACTCTGGGCGGGCGCTGGTGCTCGCCTCCGGGACCCCGATTACCAACACGCTCGGTGAGATGTTCTCGGTGCAGCGCTATCTCGGATACGGCGCACTGCTGGATCGCAAGCTCCACGAGTTCGACGCTTGGGCCTCGACTTTCGGCGATGTCTCGACGGAGCTCGAGCTCCAGCCGTCCGGCAGGTACAAACCGGTCACACGCTTCGCCACCTTCGTGAATGTTCCCGAGCTAATCGCGATGTTCCGGTCCTTCGCTGACGTGGTGATGCCGGAAGACCTGCGGCAGTACGTGAAGGTCCCGGCGATCTCGACGGGCAAGCGCCAGATCCTGACGGCGAAGCCGACGCCGGCATTCAAGCGCTACCAGGCCCTGCTCGACGCGCGGATCAAGGTGATCGAGACACGCGACCGGCCGCCGGAGCCGGGTGACGACATTTTGCTCTCGGTCATCACCGACGGGCGGCATGCGGCGATTGACCTGCGTCTGGTCGATCCGGACAGCCATAACGAGCCGAACAACAAGCTGAATCTTCTCGTCGGCAACGCCTTCCGCGTCTGGAAGGAGACGTCAGAAAACACCTACGTGCGCGCCGACGGCAAGCCGTACGAGCTGCCGGGCGCCGCACAGATGATCTTCTCCGACCTCGGAACGATCAGCGTCGAGAAGACGCGCGGCTTCTCGGCCTATCGCTGGATCAGAGATGAGCTCGTCCGCATGGGCGTTCCCGGATCCGAGATCGCCTTCATGCAGGAAGTTAGGAAGTCCGAGGCCAAGCAGCGTTTGTTCGGTGACGTACGCGCCGGCAAGATCCGCTTCCTGATTGGCTCGTCTGATACAATGGGAACGGGCGTCAATGCGCAGCTTCGCCTAAAGGCCCTCCATCACCTCGACGTGCCGTGGCTGCCGTCCCAGATCGCGCAGCGCGAGGGCCGGATCGAGCGCCAGGGCAACCAGCATACCGTCATCGACATTTTCGCCTATGCGACCGAGGGCTCGCTCGACGCGAGCATGTGGCAGAACAACGAGCGCAAGGCTCGCTTCATCGCCGCGGCGCTCTCCGGCGACACCTCGATCCGTCGGCTCGAGGACCTCAGCGAAGGCCAGGCCAACCAGTTCGCGATGGCCAAGGCGATCTCGAGCGGTGACCACCGGCTGATGCTCAAGGCCGGGCTCGAAGCCGACCTCGCTCGGCTCGAACGTCTGCGCGCGGCGCATATCGACGACCAGCACGCCGTCCGTCGGCAGATGCGGGACGCGGAATGCGACGTCGAGTTCTGCACGCGGCGGATCGCGGAGGTCGGCAAGGATATCAAGCGCCTTGTTCCGACCGGCGGCGACGCCTTCGCCGCGACCGTTGCCGGCAAGCGCTATGTCGAGCGCAAGGAGGCCGGCCGCGCGCTGATGAAGGAAATCCTGACCCTCGTCCAGCTCCAGCAGGAGGGCGAGACCATCATCGCCACGATCGGCGGGTTCGACCTCGCGTACTCCGGCGAGCGTTACGGCCGCGACGGCTATCGCTACGGCACAATGCTGATCCGCACCGGGGAAGAGCATGAGATCGAGTTGCCCGTCACAGCGACTCCGTTGGGCGCGATTTCCCACCTTGAGCATGCATTTGACGATTTCGAGGGCGAACGGGCGCGCTATCGCCAGCGTCTTGCCGACGCATACCGCCGCCTCGCCTCGTACCAGGCGCGCGAGGTCGGCGATTTTGCCTTCACCGGCGAGCTTGCTGAGAAGCGCCGGCAGTTGGCGGAGGTCGAGAAAGCCCTTGCGACGGATGTGGAGAGCGGGGGCGAGAGCGCTATCGCAGCGTGATGAGGGAGGAAGGGAAAACCCGCTCGCAGATCGGCCAGGCCGGCAACGCTGACGCTCAACCGCCGCCTGCGCGATCCCAGCCCGTCGTCCTTCGCAGGGCTGTTAGCCCTGCTTGTCCGGCCTGGCAGGGATGCTCGGCCGCAGTTGTGCCTGCCCGACCGCTCCGCGGGGCCTGTGGGTGTCTTCGGGAAGAAGACGAGGAAGGACCCGCAAGGCGGGGTCCGCGAACCTAAACAGGAGAAGCCCCATGCAACTCATCAAGATTGATCCGCGTGCGCTGAACGAAAATCCCGACCGCATGCGCCAGACGAAGTCGACGGCCGCAGGCCGACGCCCTGCTGCTCGCGACAATCAAGGCCGTCGGCATCGTCCAGCCACCCGTCATCACGCCCGAGACCGGTGGCGGCAACGGCTATGTCATCAATGCGGGTCATCGCCGCGTAAGGCAGGCGATCGCCGCCGGCCTCGAGGAGATCGACGTCCTCGTCGACGAGGCCGCGAACGACAACGGTGCCATGCGCTCGATGATCGAGAACATCGCGCGCGAAGCGCTCAATCCCGTCGACCAATGGCGTGCGATCGAACGCCTCGTCGCGCTCGGCTGGACCGAAGAGGCAATCGGCGTCGCATTGACCCTGCCCGTCCGGCAGATCAGGAAGCTCCGCCTGCTCGCCAACGTGCTGCCGATCATGCTCGATCACATGGCCAAGGGCGACATGCCAGACGAACGTCAGCTTCGTACCATCGCCTCGGCGTCGCTCGACGAGCAGAAGGAGGTCTGGAAGAAGCACAAGCCCTCCAAGGCGGATCCGCAGGTGTCGTGGGGGAGCGTGGCACAGGCCCTGACCAAGGCCCGCATGCACGCTCGCCACGCCAGCTTCGGTGACGACCTCGCCCAGGCCTACGGCATCCAGTGGGTCGAGGACCTGTTCGCGCCAGCGGACGAGGACAGCCGCTACACCACGGATGTCGAGGCGTTCCTCGGCGCGCAGCAGGAGTGTATGGCGAACAACCTGCCGAAGAAGGGCATCATTGCCGAGACGACGAACTGGGGCGAGGTCAAGCTGCCGCCGAAGGCGGAACGCGTCTACGGCAAGCCGTCGAAGTCGGATTGCACGGCGATGTATCTCGACCGTGACGGCCGGGTGCAGAGCGTGCATTATCGTATGCCCGCGGCGAAGAAGTCGAAGGACAACGGCGCGGCGGCCGGTGCTGACGCTGCTGATGAGAGCACAGCGGTCTCGAAGCCGCGTCCCGACGTGACGCGCAAGGGCGTCGAGATCATCGGCGACTTCCGAACGGACGCTCTCCATGAGGCGCTGGCACGCGCGCCCGTCGAGGACGACGTGCTGATGGCGCTGTTGATCCTCGCCTTCGCCGGCCAGAACGTCTCGGTCGATTCCGGTAGCGGCGGCACCTATTACGGCAACCGGCGTTTTGCGCGCCATGCCGCAACGCTGTTTGATCAGGATGGCAAGCTCGTCCTCGACATGGACACGCTGCGCATTGCGGCGCGCTCGATCCTCGTCGAGGTTCTCTCGTGCCGGGAAAACCGCACCGACAGCGGTATCGTTGCGCGCGTCGCCGGCGAGGTGGTCGGCGCGGACAACTTTCTGCCGAACATGGGCACCGACGACTTCCTGTCGTGCCTGTCGCGCGCCGCGCTCGAAGGCTCGTGCAAGGACGCCTCGGTTCTCCCGCGCCAGAAGGTGAAGGACACCCGCGCCGCTTTGGTCGAGCACTTCAAGGAAGGCCGCTTCGTCCATCCGGCAGCGCTGTTCGCTCCGGACAAGGTCAACCTGCTGGCCTGGCTGGCGAAGAACGCCGTCACCTCCGCTGACGACGAGCAGGTCGAGGACCCGGACGCTGGCGACGAGGACAGCGGCGAAGCCTTAGGTGACGAGGCGTTCCGTGAGGCGGCTGAATAGCCCCCGCCATCGACAATCCGAATGACTCCCCGCCGTCGGCCCAGCCGGCGGCGGCTTCGTTTCAAATAGCCATAAAACAGGAGGACGTCCATGTCCGCGCAGTTGATCTATGACCTCGCCCCGCTCGGTGCGATCATCCGGTTTTCCGACGGCACGCCGCGGCCACCGGAGCGGCACCGCAAGAAGCTCGCGGCTTGGCAACACCGCAACAGCAGCGGCCGGCTGATCCGCAAGGAGGCAGGACGCCGCGTCGGCAACACCGTCATCGGCGCCACCATCACACTGCACGCCGGCGACTATGGCGGCGGCGGTGTTGTTCTGCTTCGCGTCCACCGGACCTTCTCGGTCGACGGCGACCTGAGGTTCGTCGTGATCGAACGCCCGAGGGTCGGTGCGGTCCGCGTGCTTAGCCGACCTGGCGAGGACGCCGAACTCATCTATCTCGCCAGCGGCCGCGCCGACGCCGAAACCTGGCTGCAGAGCCACGGCTATCCGGATGCGGTTCTCGACGAGGTGACCGCCGATGTCGACGTCATGGAGAGGAGGACGGCCGTATGACGACGCCCTCATCCCTCACCACCGTGACGGACTCGAACATTGGATTTCCCGAGGTCGAGTTCGGCCGCAGCGGCGACGGCTATCTCGTCGCTCGCGTGGGCGACACGGCTTTCGCCATGCTGCCGGGACGCGACGCCCGTCATTATCTCGCGACCGGCTGGCGCCTCAAGCGGCCGATGACCGAATGGAAGCGCTCTGACTTCTACGGTCATTCCGGCGGGCTCACGGACGAGGTGGCTTTCCGGACAAAGGTCGTAGAGAACGCCGAGCATCAGCGCGAGAAGCGCGCGCTCGGCCGTCGTGACGCCGGCTCCAATGCGAACACGCCATGGGGTCCGTCGCAGGGTGCAACCGTCTATGCGGAAGGCGTTGTCTGCCATTCGACGGCGGGCCACGGCGGCTTTCACCTCTCGGCCGAGCGCAACGGCAAGGTCAACCCCGCACTGCGCGCACCGGGCGGCTGGTACGAGGAAGACGAGGCCTGGGCGATCGTGGCGGTCACCTTCCCGCATCTGTTCACCGGCTACGAGCAGTGCTGCGCCGAGCGCACCATCAAAGATAGCTGGCCCGATGCGTGGGAGGCGATTTTCGGGATCGTGCTGCAGCCCGGCGAATCCCGCGAGAAGGATCGGCGCGCCTTCGAGAGGGAGCACGCCGACAACTGGATCGTCGTGTCGGCGATCACGTCGGATCAGCAGCCGGGCTTTGTTGAAGTCGTCGCCACGCCGGGCGGCAGACGTGGCGCGGGCACTGAGGAGCGACGTTTCCTCGTCCCATCCGACGAGTACCGGATTGGCCGCTTCGGCTTCGTCGTCGATGAGACCCTCCACCCGGTCTATTCCGGACCATCGAGCTTCATCGGTTGGCAGGGAGGGACGTCGCCATGAAGGCTTCCTCCGAACGTCTCGCCCAGCATTCGCGCATGGAAGAGGCACGGCGCCAGACGCAGCGCCAGCTCGACATGATCGACCGCCAGATCATCCGCCGCATGACGGCGCTGATCCCGCAGCTCGGCCGCAAGCGGTCCGGATACCGCCGCGGCAAGCCGCCTGACCCTAGTGCGTTCCTCGAACGCTATCGTTCGAACCTTGCGGCGATCACCGCAGAGCGCCAACCGGAGATCGACGCGCTGTCGCGCAAGCTAGCCCGGCAGGATGGCGCGATCGAGACGCTGCGAGCTCGATGCGCGCCGGAGTCTCGCCCCGCTCGTGACGACGTGGAGCGCGCACATCGCAAGGAGGAACGTTGCAGTCCGGCCGACTATCGTCCGGGGAAGCGGCATGGCGCCGCGGCCTAGCGGGGCCGAAGCTGGTTCTGCGGCTCGCTCAGGCGGACATCTCGAGCACGACGCGAGGCTGGCGGTCTGCTGGGTTGAACCTTTCCGCATTCGCCAACCCGGCCCGCACCCTGTCGGCCCTCCCCTCGGGTTTGCTGCGGTCTGCGCCCCCGGCGGTCCGCTTCAAGGCCAAGTCGCAAGCGACCAGGAACCGCCGATCTCGGCAAGGCCCGGCCGCGTCCGGCGCAGGGCTCCAGCAAGCTGGACCCTGCTTGTCCGCAGCCGGACCTCGCTCGCCTGGCGGTCCCCGGACCTTGAAGTCGCCCTCATCCCGGCGGCGCTGGGCGACCGCACCCGAAGGGAGGTCCGGCAGGTGCCGGATCGAACCTGACGGCGAAACCTGAGAAGGGAATTCACCATGACCAAGCCTGCTCGTTCCTCTCGCGCCAGCGCGCGTGTCATCCCGCTTCGCAAAGGCACCACTCTCGAAATGGTCCGGCTCGCCTGTCCCGACGCCGCGCAGGCGCAGCGCATTTCCGAAAGCTTCGGCCTTGCGATCCAAGACAGCGACGGCATCCGCGATCTGCATGAGAGGTTCATCATCGAAACCGCCGACGCACTCAAGGACGGCCTGAGTGAACGCGCAATGCAGATTCACCTTCAACGGATCGTCGGCGCTTATGTCGGCTCCGCGCACGGCGCCGGCCAGTTCTACACCCGCGCAGTCACCGAAGCGCGAGATGCGACCGCCAAGCTCGCCAACGACGGCCGCGATGAGGATCTCGATGGTCCGGTCGGCTTCGATAGCCAGGCACAGCGCAAGCGTGAATTCGCCGCCGACATGGGCGTGCAGTCTCACGCGCTTCGCATGGCCGCCGAGGGCGCCGTCGCCGCCTACGAAAAAGTCGTCGGCGAGACCTGGAGGCCTTTCGAGCGGCCTGTCGACCACACGACCGACACCGTCGGCAGGAAGGCGGCCAAGGCACAGATATCGGCGTTTGACTGATGCCGCCGGCGGGGCTTCGGCCCCGCCATTCTCTTTCACGATTCGATGTCGGCCGGCCCCTCCGGGCCGGCATTTTTTATGTCGCACGGCGCGACGGCGCAAACGAGCAAAGAGAATCAACCGGGTTGGACTGCCCCTCGCGGCCCGTAGCGGCGTTCGGTCGATGCTCCGGCCCGCGCGGCAGCGCAACGGCTTTGCCGTCCTCCACTGACGTTCCGGTCCGGCGTCTCTGTCGCCACTCAGACCACCAGCGCCACCGGATGCGCGACCCCGCAGGCCTTCGCAGCGGACCGCCGTGAGGGCCGCGATGGGCGCGCCCTACAACGGAGACTAGGAACATGACAGGTAAGGAAACGAAACCCCGCGCCGACATCTATGCACGGATCACCGATCGCATCGTCGCGGACCTGGAGCGCGGTGTACGTCCGTGGGTCAAGCCATGGAATGCGGCCAACGCCGCTGGATGCATCACGCGGCCGCTGCGCCACAACGGCATGCCCTATCAGGGCATCAACGTCGTACTGCTGTGGTCGGAAGCCGTCGCGCGTGGCTTCACATCACCGATCTGGATGACCTTCAAGCAGTCGTTCGAACTTGGCGGTCACGTCCGCAAGGGTGAGAGTGGAACAATGGTCGTCTATGCCAACAAGTTCACTAAGACCGAGACCGATGAGCATGGCGATGACGTCGAACGGACCGTTCCGTTCCTGCGCGCCTATACGGTATTTTGCGTCGATCAGATCGACGACTTGCCGGATTACTATTACGGGCGGCCGACTCCAAGCATCGCGCCGGAACGACGCATTGCTCATGTGGACGGATTCTTCGCCAATACGGGCGCAACCATCCAACATGGCGGCGATAAGGCATTTTTTGCGCCGGCGCTCGATCTCATCCAGATGCCGCCCTTCGAGAGCTTCCGTGACGCGGAGAGCTACGCTGCCACGCTCGCGCACGAATGCGTGCATTGGACTGGGCCGGCGCACCGCGTCAATCGCGACCTCAGCCGCTACGCCAAAGATCGAAGCGAGCGCGCCCGCGAAGAGTTGGTCGCCGAACTTGGCGCCTGTTTCCTCAGTGCGGATCTCGGTATCGTACCGGAACTCGAGCCGCGCGGCGATCACGCGAGTTACCTTGCGTCGTGGTTGGAGGTGCTGTCCAACGAGAAGCGCTTCATCTTCTCCGCGGCCGCCCACGCTCAGCGGGCAGTCACCTATCTGCACGATCTTCAACCCAAGGCGGCCGAGATCGACCAAGCGGCATGAGGCGCAACGATCCGCGCGTCGGCCGATTGCGCTCCATCGTTCACCTTTCTGGAAAGTGACGAAGGCCTCGCCTCACGGCGGGGCTTTCTTATGTGCATCGTCATGCGTGTGCCGGCGACTGGAGAGGCGGTGCTTCCCCCCATCCCGAGGACGTAGGCAAGATGCGCCGAGCGGGTTCTTCTGGCTTCCGAGATGCCCGTCAGTTTCTGGGCGAGCGTCTTTCCGAAGCGGCAGGAGGCTGATGTCATGACGATGCGATAGTCCGGGAGTCTTATTGCGTCCGCCGAACCGGAAGAAGGCTTACGCGGTGCCCGCGAGTCTCTTTCATCAACGCGCGCCCGTCGTCGTGCGGTGTGGCGTGCCTGTCGCTCAGTCGGATCCTCATCGTTCGGCCTGTGCGCCCAATGCGTCCTCGATTTGGCATGTCTAACCGAAGGCCGTCGTCGCTGCGCTCGCCTCGATCAAAAGACCGCAACGGCCGTTCTCGGCTTTCTTCCCCTGGTCGCTGCGCGCCCATTCCTCGCGAGACAAGAAAGCCTCGCCCTGGCCGCCCTCTACTGCGTGGCGGCCCTTCGGGTGCGGCTCGATCGCCTCCGGTCCACGACAGCCATCGAGGTCGCGATGGTCGCGGCCCGAGAGACGAAAGAGGATACGAACATGGCTACCATCGGCAACTTCACCATGAACGGCAACGGCTTCGTGGGTACCGTCAAGACCCTCGCCCTCGGCACCGTGAAGGCCAAGATCGTCCCGGCCGAGCGGACCTCGGAGAAGGCCCCGGACTACCGGATCTTCGCAGGCACCATCGAGTTCGGCGCCGGTTGGAAGAAGAAGTCCCAGGATCAGAACCGCGACTATCTCTCGGTCAAGTTGGACGACCCGAGCTTCGCGGCTCCCATCTACGCCACGCTGGTCGAGGTGGAAGGCGAGGAAGGCCACTCGCTCATCTGGTCTCGCCCGAACCGCGACTGAGACGCCGCGCAGGTGGCCCCGCCGAGAGGCGGGGCTTCACCCGTAGGCCGGAAGACGAGCGATTTTGAACGCGCGCGTAAAGTTGGCAAGTGCTGCCTCATCATGCCGCCTATATTGCTTCATCGATAGCCAACCCGTGGCGACGGCCCATCGTGTACATAGAACGGCGGAATCAATCCCTGCTCGGCATTAGCAGTGCGGAACGGCGTCCCGCGCGGAAGCATTCCTGTCGGACGGGTCGAGGCGTGATTTTTCAAGCTGATGCTCAGCTATAATAGCCGACCCAGCGCATCCGATTGCTCGGCGAATTTTCGGGCATTGGTCTTCCGAAGCCGTTCGAGGTTTTGCAGCTTCCATCGCAATCCGGGAAGCTGCTCCAAGTGCGGCACGCCCAGTAGCGACCATTCGGGCGCTGCGGCAACCAGCGATAGCAGGAAGCGGCGCTCATCGGCGCTCAGACCTTGCTGCAGTTCGCGCATCATTCGCTCGCGCGCTGCCAAGAGCGCATCGAGTTCAACGGGCTCGGCGGTCATGCCCGCGAAATTTTGCTCGAATTCCTGGCGGATGTCGCGCAGCGACGGAAATAGGACTTCGTGTACCGGCCGGTTATGGCTCGCGAGATAGACGACGAAAGCGCGGCGGATGCCGGGCGTGATTCCCTCGTGCGCGAAAAGCTGTGTGACGTCGAACAGATCGCGGGGATGCTGCCGGTCCATCGCCGCAACCAGTTTGCCGCCATACACGTCTTCGAACGACACCACCGGGATTTCGAGATCCGCCTGCAGCGTCTCGCGCGCAGCCTCTGTCAGTGACGCCATGTGCACCGGGTGAACGGTGCCGCGCATGACGAAATTGACCTCGACCTTCACTTCGATGACCCCTCGCCGCACCAACAGCTTGGTCTCGCCGGAATCCGTCGCGGCCGGCGCATGGGTTTGGAAGCCCTGCTTCTGCAGGCGCGCGGCCGACTGGCGGATGGCCTCGTTGATGTGCTGCAGGGCCCGCTCGCGCGACAGTGTATGGTCGGGAAACACCAGATCGAGATCGACCGACAGCCGCGGCATGTCGCGCACGAACAGGTTGATCGCCGTGCCGCCCTTGAGGGCGAACGTATCATCGATGAGCACCAGCGGCGCCACGCGTGTCAGCAACCGCGCGCTGTCGAGGTAGACCTGGTTCATGGCTTCAGCACCAGGAGCCCATCACCGGAGCGTGACACCCAGGCCCTGTCGCTGCCCTTGGGCAACTGAGACGGATCGAGCTTGCCGGCCCAAGGCTGGGAGAGTTCGCGGCCAAGCTGCAAACACAGGCGAACGGTCTTGACGCTGGTGCAGCGCTTGAGCAGGTCTCGCAGCAGATCGGCACGCAGGCTGTAAGTGCTTTCGACCAGCTCGCGCGCTTCTTGCAACGGCTGCCGGACTCCGACTTCGCTTAGCACCTCCAGCAACGCGCGTTCCGGCGCCGAGACGAGCGGGCCGCCCTTGCGGTTCTCGAAGGGCCGGACATGAAGTAGCGCGCCGGGCTCTTCCTTGAAGAGTCGCTTGCGGTGGTACTCGGCCGGGAAGCGCTCGGTGAACCACTCTGGAAGGCGTCCCGCTTTCCAGCCATAGAGGTGAAGGACAGGCCGTTGGGACAGGTAGTGCCGTATGCCGTGCCAGTCGAGCGCGGACTTTCCACCGACATGCAGTCCTTCGAAGCTCCGCTGCAGCAGGACGAGACTCGGATGCAAGGCGGGCGGATCGTTCGGCCGGCAATACACGCCGCGGGCCAGCCGTTGCAACCAGCCGGCACGGACATAGTGGACGGCAAGGTCGGCCGAGATTCCGAGGGCGGCGAGGTCGTCGGAGGTCAGCGGCGCCCGCGGCGTCAGGTGGGTATAGAGCTTGTTTAGCTTATCCCTGTGGGTCGTAGCCATGCTACGATAATATGGATTATTCTAAAGCACCGCAAGTTTAGATTTAGTGGTTATATCGTAGTCGGGCTACGATAAGTAATATCAAACTAAGTCAAATCTTCAGGCCTTCCTCTCAGCGCGCATCCCGGTGGAATAAAGGCCTTGGTCCGGTGTCTCGAGCGTTACCGGGGTTTTGCGTCACACCCTCCCGGGGCTGGAAAAGGCCGCCGCCTGCGCTGGATTTCAAGCGGGCGGCGTTTTTGTTCGTGTCTTATTTACTCGGCGAGGCGGCGCATCCACAGCCCTGACTTTCACGCCTTACAGGATGCCCCACGCTCGATAGCGTCCCCGCCCCGTCGCCTCGCGCAAGCCGAGCTCGGCGACCAGGTTTTGGGCAGCACGGGGAGTGATCCCCAGCTCCGCCGCGATCATGCCCGCCGAGACGATCGGCCTGGTCAGCACGTAGTCGAGGAGAGCCGGCAGTTTTGAAGTGGCGCGACGGCCCGCGAGTTTGCGGGCAAGCAGATTTCTTGTCATCAGCCAGCGGTCGTGGTCCTTACGGCCAGACTCGGCGGCGGCGGTCATGGCCTCGAGTTGCACGGTCAAACGCGCTGCGGCGTCGCGTGGCCGCCGGCGCTCACGCGGAATGCTTTTCAGCCCAGCATGCATGCACGGCAGATGCGAGCGCGTTTTGCCGCGGTCCCTCAACAATGCCGCGGCGAGCAAGGGTCCGAGCCAAGGCGTGTGCTCGAGCGGTTCGATCACACCCCAGGCGTCGGCGGCAATCGCCCCCGCTAGGGTCGGCGGCAAGCCGCGGGTCTGGTCGACCACATCGCGCCAGTAAACGAGGCGTCCCTCTTCGTCCCAGTCTGGATCGTAGATGAGTGAATCCCTCTCCGGCCGGAATCGAGTCTCGTCAGCAAGCCTACGCTCCGTCCTAGCGTTTGCGGCGTCGACGGCAGCGAAGGCAGAGGCTAGGTGGGGATCGGCCTCGATGGCGCCGAGCGGCCCTTCGAGATCCACCTCGTCCCGCTCGGCGTCCTCGTCGAGCTCAAAAACCCCCTCACCTTCCTTCCGATTGCCGGTCCCCTCTTCTCGCTCGCCCCGGCCGCGCAAGCTGGCGAGTCCGGTCGCTGACAGCGCCCAGTCGAGCTTCGCCTCGGCGATGCGACGACGGGCGCGCAGCACGGCATGGGCGCGGGTCAGCTCATGGGTGGGAACGCGGACGTCCATGCCGGCGTCGTGGAGGACGAGGTCTTCGAGGTGGACAAGTTCGCCGTCCAGCCACAGACTGGCGCACGCATCAGTGAAGTGTGTCCGGCTGATTGCGCCATCGCGGATTGGGCTTTTGGCCAGCCGCTCGTCGAAGCGCGCCACGGCATCCTCAGCTGCGGCGAGCGGTCCGACGAGGCGGGCCCAGGGCAGCGGATCGGGGATTTTGTAGCTGTAGGACAAGGTATTGATAACCTTAACGGGGATCGACGAAACGGAAGCTAACACGACGTTGGATTCCGTCATAGCGATACCGGTTCCGACCCGTCCGTCACTGTCGATCCCCCGATCGAAAGAATTGAATTCGGTTCGCAAATCAGCGGTTCTGGCGGCCTTGAGCCAAGCGGATCGCGGTAGTGGCCTCAACTGCCGAGACGGCGGGCCGCTTAGCACCCCTCTTCCGGACGCGTTCGTCGGTCAGGCTACTGTCCGAACGACCGCGCGGTCGCAGCTCTCGGCTGGCTTGCCCGCGGTCGGGCTCGGTGGCTTCGCGGCGAATCACCGTTCATGACTTCTGCCACGCCCAGCCTCGCTCCGATAGTAGCAGCTTGTCAGGCAGCCTCGATGTCGTTCTAGGGAACCGGCGCCCTTGAACATCAACGCTTCGCCAAAATATCGGGTGCAGGTACAGGCGAGACGGTCCCCGAAATTGAGCCGTGCCAGCGTCGGCCCTTGCCGTTGCCAGTCGAAGGCGTCGAGCGCGATGCGGGCCTCTTCGGGCGCCACGTTCACCATCTTCTGGGAGGATTCGCGCCAGATCTGGGTGAGAAGGTCGCAAGGACGCGCAGGCGGCCATAAGCCTCTATGGTTAGCATTCTATGAATCCCAGGCCCCCTCTCCCCGGGCTGTTTCCCCTCAAAGCCAACGCGGTACGTCTCGGACTCGAGGCGAGAACAATCTCGTCCAGGCCCTACCTTCCGTGGTGTGCATTCATCGGGCGGGTCGACGAGTCCGTTCTTGGCCCGATTGAACGGACGTGGGTCGGCGACGCAGATCCAAATGCTGCAGAGCACAAGATTGTTGTCAGCTGACAACATCCCTCCCCCGTGGGTCGCGCCTTGTTGTCAGCTGACAACAAGGGTCGGTTGGTAGATGGCACCGCGTGAGCCGACTTCCCCCTGTCCGATCGACCTCGTTTTGATGTCACGGAAGTCCGCGGATGAACTTCCTGCTGCATCGGATCCAGGCGAGTCGGCTGCAAGCTCAGCCTGCTCGTCGGCTATTTCCTTCCGACGATGGACGGTCACGGCTTGATCCCGATGCCGACTGTGATCGGATAACGCTTCGCGTTCGCCTGCCGACCGTGGCGCCGCCATCGTCTTGCGCGGTCCCGAGGGAGTAGATGTTGTCAGCTGACAACATCTGCCGGGCCATCCTCGATGGACGGCGCCCTGCGAGCGGAACTTCTTGCCCGGGATGGAATCCGGTGCACAGGCCTGGAACTTGCCGTCTCACAAGCCTCGGGACCGGGCTCGGCATTGCCCTGGGGGCTTCTGAACGCCAAGCGCTAAGATGGATTCGGCCGGGCGCTAGGCCGATCCGCAGCACCGCGTGCCGGTCCACGTGGTTTCCCGGGCCACATTGCCATACTGGGCCGCAAGCAGCGCCGGGCGGGTGGTCGGCGTTGCGGCTGGAGGTCCGGGCGCCTCGGTGCGATCGGGCTACGCATGAACAATCGCAGATGTCTCCGGAATGGTTGAGGCTCAAGACCTGATCGTCCGACGGTTGGAGACCTGTTACCGTGTGGCGGTCGCTTCTGCCTCGGGCGAGCGGGCGGTGCCCAGTGCAACTCTGCGATAGCGCGTCGGTCAACGCCGTGACAGCCCAGCGTGCCTCGGGACCTACCGATCCAACATCTCTCAAGGTCCCGCCGCTCGCCATCCTGCTCGGGTTCTTCGACGAGGCGGGGAGGGCGCCTTTCCTGGGATCGCCGCTCCCGGCATCGGGTTGAGTAGCTTGAGCGGACCCACGTTACATTTCCGAGGACGCGATCTTCTGGAGGCAACGACTGGCTGGGAAGCGGAGAATAGGGACCCTCGCGCGGGATTTATCAGCCGCCCGTCAAGCGCTGGTGCACGCTGATTCGACGCCAGGAGCGAGGGTTTGGCTGTGCATGGAAGGAGGCTACAGCGCATCCGCACGGTAGCAAGACCGATGGGGCCATAGATGGGCGTGGTACAGAATGACGCTCGAGGTTCCGTGGAGCCCAGCCGAATCACGCTATAGTAGAGGCTCGCTCCGCCGGCTGGGGGCGTTGTTGTCAGCTGACAACAACAACAAGGCGATGCGCCCAAAAAGCCGCTGCACGATTTTGGGCACGCCATCGAGCGTTAAGAACTCGTTAACCCTTTATTTCTTGCTCAAATCATAGAATCGTGGCCATCTCTCAAGACGGATATTAGGCGTCTGACGCGCAGAAACCGTCTTGAGAAGGCAAATGACGACCTTAGCGGAAGATACGGTTACGATGAGCGAGACTGCGTCTGCGCGGATCTCTCGGCATGCCGGCATTCTTTCCGGCCAGCTTCGCACGCTCGCGACGACACTGTTCCCGCCCTCAGCAAGCAAATCGCTCCGGTCGTTCACCTCAGGGGAGGTTGCGCGAATTGCGGGCGTGTCCGATGGATACCTTCGGCAGCTCTCTCTCGACGGACTTGGACCGACCCCAGCGACGGGGATCGGGGGGCGACGGTCTTACACTCTGGCTCAGATCCATGAGCTGCGCGGGTACCTGGCCACCGCGCGGCCCCGAGAAGCACTGGAATTTCTCCCGCGCCGGCGCCCGGGCGACAAGCTCCAAATCATCACAGTCGCGAACTTCAAAGGCGGCTCCGCCAAGACGACGACGGCGTTGTATCTTTCGCAATACCTCGCCCTTGCCGGCTTTAGGGTCCTCGCGATTGACCTCGATCCGCAGGCTTCGCTGTCAGCAATGTTCGGGTACCAACCCGAGTTCGACATCGGAGCGAACGAAACCCTCTACGGCGCCATACGGTATGACGAGCACCGGCGGCCAATGCACGAGGTTATTCGGCCGACTTATTTCGACGGGATAGGTCTCGTGCCAGGCAATCTCGAGCTCATGGAATTCGAGCACACCACACCTCGAGCGATGGTCGAGCGGCGTGAACGCGGACACGACCTCTTCTTTCGCCGCGTCGCCAGCGCCATCGACCAGGTTGCCGACGACTATGACGTCGTCGTCGTCGACTGCCCACCCCAACTTGGTTACTTGACCATGGGCGCGCTAAATGCGGCGACCGCGATGCTCGTGACCATCCATCCTCAGATGGTCGATGTCGCATCCATGAGCCAATTTCTCCTCATGACGTCGGACCTCATGTCCGTCATCGAGGAGGCTGGCGGGCGCCTTGATCACGATTTCATCCGGTACGTCATCACGCGTCACGATCCCAATGACGTGCCCGAAGCTCAAATCGTCGCTCTCCTTCGTACCCTTTTTGGATCGGACGTGCTCCAGGCCACAGTGTGGAAATCGACCGCGATCGCCAATGCTGGTCTCACCAAGCAATCACTTTATGAGCTGGAGCGCGGCGCCGTAGGGCGGGGCGCCTACGACCGGGCATTGGAATCGGTCGACGCGGTCAATGCCGAAATCGCGCAACTTCTCAAGAAGGTGTGGGGTCGATGAGCAAACGTACTGACACTATCAAGAGCCTTTTCACGGCCCCGCAATCAGCTGCGTTGTCAGCTGACAACATGCCCGGTGCCCTGCCGCGGGTTTCGTCGGGCTCAGTCCGCTCGTTGAAAGACACTTTTTCCGGAGTCGAGAAAGAGAACGAGGAGCTTCGCGAAAGGATTGCCTCCGGAGCGATGATCCTTGAAATCGACCCCTCGCTTATCGATCCGTCACCGCTGGCCGACCGGTTTCGCGACCAGGACGATAGCTCGTTCGAGGCGCTCAAGCAGTCGATCGCACAGCGTGGTCAAGAGGTGCCCGTTCTCGTTCGGGAGCATCCTGAAGCAAAAGGGCGCTACCAGAGTGCCTATGGTCACCGCCGCGTCCGCGCCACGCGCGAACTAGGCATTTCGGTCAAAGCGATCCTGCGAGCGCTGTCAGATGAAGCGCTCGTCGTGGCGCAAGGACTCGAGAACGCACCACGCGAAGATCTGAGTTTCATCGAGCGCGCCACCTTCGCGATGCATATCGAAGATGCCGGGCATAGCCGGTCAATCGTGCAAGATGCGTTGTCGATCGATCGTGCGGAGGCCTCGAAACTTCTTGCCGTGGCCCGGTCAGTTCCAACCGATGTTGTTCAAGCAATCGGGAAGGCTCCGAAAGTTGGCCGCGGTCGCTGGCAGTCATTCGCTGAATTGATCAAGGATGCCGCGGCGCTCAAACGTGTCAGAACGGCGATCGCTGAACCGAAATTTGCAGAGCGAGAAACCGACGCCCGGTTTCTTGCAGCATTCACAGCGGCAAGCCGTCCATCTTCCGCGGGCACATCGAAGACTTCCGAAGATAAGCCGGTCTTTTCCGTATCCGGCGACAAGATTGCGCACGTGCGTCAGGCCGAGCGCGAATTGAAGCTTACCCTCGACAAGAATGTCTCAGCGACATTTGCAGCATTTCTTGTCGACCAACTCCCGGCGCTGTTCGACGCCTTTTCCAAAACGAGCGGCGGTCAGGAAACTACCGAGGCCTGACAGCCTCGTCCCGTAAACACGAACCAGGAGCAGACAAGGCAAAAGAAAAAGGCCCCCGAAACGGAGTTCCGGAAGCCCTTCTCTTCAAGTTTGGCGACTGACAGAGAATCACTTTCGCGAATCGCAGTCAAGAGTTTCTACGCGATTTTATCGTCGTTTCGGCGAGCAGGTTTCCTTTGCCCAGCTGAGGCAAAGACATGCAGTCACACTCTCCAACGACGCCCTTCGGGCGGCGGTCGTTGACGCTCGCCCATGTGGCAAGCCAAATGGTCGCAACCGAACGCCCTCCCGAAAAGATCGTCCACAAATGGAAGATCTTCCACGCCATCTGCACGGCACGGCCGCGCCTTGGCGTGTCGGAGCGCGCGCTCTCGGTATTAAATGCGCTCCTGACCTTCCATCCTGAGACCGCGCTGACAGGAGAGGATGATCTTATCGTCTTCCCGTCGAACCATCAGCTCAGTCGGCGGGCGCACGGCATGCCGGCATCGACGCTGCGGCGTCACCTGGCTGTGCTGGTCGACGCGGGACTGATCGTTCGGCGCGACAGCCCCAATGGCAAGCGCTATGCGCGGAAGGACGATGCCGGCGAAATCGAGCTCGCCTTCGGCTTCGATCTGTCACCGCTCGTCGTGCGCTCGGGAGAGTTCGAGAACCTGGCGGCCGATATCGAAGCAGAAGCCCGCGCCCTCAAACTGGTGCGTGAGCGGATTACGCTGTGCCGGCGCGACATCGCGAAGATGATTGCAACTGGCATCGAGGAAGGTGTCCCGACGCGATGGGCAGGGCAGGGGCCTGCCGATTGGCAGGAGGTTCATGCCGCCTTCCGCGCAATGGTCGCCCAGATTCCGCGCACAGCTACGCGCCAAGAGCTCGAGCCGATCGCCGACGAGTTGTCGCAACTTGCTGACGATGTGCTCAATCTTCTGGAAGCGCATATCAAATCCAAGAATCCAAGCGCCAATGAGTCCCACACTGAGCGCCACATACAGAATTCAAATACTGATACCTTTCCTGATCTTGAACCTCGCCTTCGAGAAGGCAGGGCGGCGGGAGCTGCGCCAAAGCCTCAACCATCGCGAGTCGCCGAGGGTCCGTATCCGTTGGGAATGGTCCTGAGTGCATGCCCAGACATCGTCGATTATGCGAAAGGTGGAATTTCGAACTGGCGCGATTTCTTCGCCACGGCGGCCGTCGTGCGGTCGTCGCTGGGAATCAGCCCAAGCGCCTGGGAGGAGGCGCAAACCGTCCTGGGCGAAATGCAGGCCGCTGTGGTTGTCGCCTGCATCTTGCAGCGTGGCACAGCGATCAGATCGGCTGGCGGCTACTTGCGCGGGTTGACGCGGAAGGCGGAGCTCGGAGAGTTTTCCCTTGGGCCGATCCTGATGTCGCAAATCAACTCCCGGCTCCATGAAAAACGGACGGCCTGACGGATGGGTGACTGCCTTGTGCGCCAGAGGCTCGGGCTGCCGCGTACGTGGTCCGAGCTTGCGGTTGAGGTCGAATTTGATGGGGCCTTGGCTGCGGCGTCAAATCTTCATCAGGGTGCCCCGCAGGAAACTGGCGACCCCGACGATTGCGCACCCGGGCGTCGTGTGCGGGCGGCGGGGGTGGATCGCGAGGTTGTTTACCGAGCACGCCGCTCTGCCGATTGACCGATCGGGCCCGTGAGGATCGCGAGGGCGCCTCAAAAAAGGCAGGGCAATGCTGCGACGGGCCGAGCAAGATCGATGAGAAAGCTCGCGAGCGGCGCGGCGCTGAAGGAACAACGGGTGGCGGTATGCCGAGCGACGCAAGCGGGAGAGTTACGGGCGAAGGGCCGGAGGAAGCGTCTGCATCGGATGCTCGAGGAGGCCGCAACTTCGTCGGGCTGCTTTCCTTCAGAACGGCTCCGGGCCAAGCGCGAGGCCAAAGGCCATGGCCGCCACCAGGGACAGCAGCAGACCGGCGCCACTGAAGATCACGATCGTCTTCAGGTCCTCGACGTCGGTTTCCGCACGGGTGACGCGCGAGAGCGCTCGCGCCAAGGTGGCTATCATCTGTCTACTCCGAAGAACGCCAGACGGAACCATAGAGGAGCGGAACGTAGAGCCGTGTGAACTGGGTCTCAATGCCAGCTCGATTTTGGAGCCACCGTTCGCGGGGAAGCTTGCTCGCTGTGCCAACTTCGTGCCGCCGACTGGCAGTCGGAGGCCCGGATCCGGACGTCATCCAGCGTTACGTCGGCCTCCCAGCAGAATGCGAAGCGTAGGCCTCGAGGCGGCCTCTGGGCCGACTAGGACAGTCAGTGAACAGTCGCCTCGGTCGATGAAAGACACGGAAAGTCGACGATCGGGCCGCGATCGGACTCAAGTCCGCCGGGATCGGATTCGTTAAGCTTCGCCGGAGCCGGAAAACAGGACCGTCGGCGGCGTCGCACGCGGGGGCGGGATGGATCGACCGCCTCCGGATCCTGGTCTGCTCTTGAGGTCGTATCGTTGGGCCAGGTCAAGCAACCGCCGCCTGGTGAACGGGTCCGCATTCTCGGCCAAATCGCGCGCCCGCTGCGCGAAGCCTCTGTAGAAATCTTCCACGACGCCACCCCCGCAACTTCACTGAAGGCTCAATTTCCCGCTTGACCGGCTGCGCGTCAAGGGAGCGGGACCTATCCGGACAGATTTCGGCGCTCACCGCTTGAGTCCGGGGGCCGCAAGAAAGTAGGCTGTGCTCGGCAGGGAAAATCGATGGCTGCGCTAAATTTGAACCGCAAGCTATGCCCGTCGTGCGGAAAGGCAATGACGGCCATTCCCGACGATGTCGCCGATGGGCGGCAGCGCTACGTTTGCCTTGCCTGCGAGGACGATCCGCTGCACAACCCCGCCGCCCAGAAGTGGGCGGATAGCCCGCTGCGGCCGCCGGCTAAATAGGGTCTGATCGAAATCGAGCCCGGCAGCCGGATTGTTCCCGAGACCGATTGTGCTCACAAAGCTATCCAACGCTGCGGCGTTGCAACGGGCACTTCCGGCTTCTTTCCAGCGCGCGCGCCGACGTTATCATCGCGGAGTCGGCGGCCGGCGTGTCCTCCGATGCTGGCATCTGTTTGACGACTTGCAGGGCGGTCGATCGCATGGATGCGAAAGCAAGGCGAGGTTGCATCCAAATGGCGAGTACGTCGGCAGCCTCGCAATCGATCTTGCGATGGCGACTTCGACAGATCCGCCGATATTGCCGAAAGCGACGATCTCCATTGCAAGTGAATGACGCCGGACCTGGTTGGCCTGCTTAAGGTGAACTGCGTTTTGCTGCTACGCCCGTTGCCTTGAGATCCGAATGGCTAAACCGATTAGGGCCGCCTGTCTTCATTCCATGTGTTTTCCCGATGGGCGCACCCATCTGCGTCCTCGATAGAGGCTGGTCTGACCGAAGGCCGATCCCGCTTCGCGCGCTCTCGATCTTGTCCCCGCAACGTCCGTCCTCGACTTTCTTCCCCTGGCGCTGCGCACCATTCCTCGCGGTCCAAGAAAGTCGCTGCCGGCCGCCCTCCATTTCATTTCGGCCCTACGGGTGCAGGTCGATCGCCTCCGGTCTCACGACCGCCATCGAGGTCGCGATAGGCGCGGCCCGAGAAAACCAAGGGAATGAGACAATGGCTACCATCGGCACCTTCACCTCCACGGGCAATGGCTTCTCCGGCGCGATCAAGACGCTCAACCTCAACGTCAAGGCCAAGCTGATCCGCGTCGAAAACCCTTCCGACAAGGGACCGCACTTCCGCATCTACTCGGGCAACGTCGAGTTGGGTGCGGCCTGGCAGAAGACCGCCAAGGAGACCGAGCGCGACTACCTCTCCGTCAAGCTGGACGATCCGAGCTTCCCCGCTCCGATCTACGCCACCCTGACCGAGGTCGAGGGTGCCGAGGGCCTCCAACTGATCTGGTCCCGGCCGAACCGGGACTGAAGCTCAGCTAGCGGGCTCCGCCGCACGGCGGGGCCCGCTTCCCTTCGAGAGGAAATGCGATCATGACCATCGACACCCTTGAAGAATTGCGCGCCGAGCTGCGCGAATGCGTATTCACGCCAACGGAGCGCAAGTCGCTCGAACGCGAGCTGGCCGAACTCATGCGCCAACGCAACGAAGCGCTCGCAGCCGAGGAGGGGGCATAAGGGCATAAGCCCCCCTGTCTTGCGACTTACGATGCGTCGTCGCTCGGGGCCGCTCCTCCGTTCAGAACATCCTTGATGGCTTTGGCAGGCGTAAAGGTCAGCTTCCTGGAAGCCGCGATCGCAATCGTTGCGCCGGTGGACGGATTGCGGCCTTCACGCGCGGGGCTATCCTTGACCTTGAACTTGCCGAAGCCTGGAAGGCTCGTCTCGGCCCCGCTTACGGCCGCATCAGCGATCGCCTTGAACACCTTATCGACGATGGTTTTCGCCTGAGCCTTTGTCAGGTCATTCTCGGTTGCAATCTTTTCGGCGATCTCATTGGCAGTCGTCATGAGACGAACTCCGTCTTGTTTCGATTTTGCTCGTCTGACATCAAAGCAGTGGAACAGATAGAACTGATTTCACATGCGGAGCCACAGTCCCGAAAAATTGTCAGACTATGACAGGTTTCCGTCACTGCAGCGTAACCGCGCCTCTGCTTGGCACGCTCCAGCCGTCGGAACGCTTCGATCGCCTTTGCCCTGCCATCGAAGGTCTGCATCGTCTGGCTATTCGTGCCGATCCGGCACAATTGCGGACCAGCGACATTTCTCCGAATAAGGTCGGCTGCGTGGATAGCGCACAAAACCGCCGCATATTGCGAGCGGCATCGATGCGGCGCAGATGAAGCGGTTCTGGTTTGGGTTCCAGCACGGGCGAATTCTTGCTTCCATCGCAAGAGCCGTCCAGGGAGTTTTACGAATCGACCGGGCAGATCGATTCATTTATCGATAGGTCAATGGCGCCGAAAATGCCGGGACTTATCGATGGATTAAGCCTTTCCTCAACGGACACTTCGCTATCGGGATGCGCGCGTCGCAATGCCTAGCTTGCAATTGCCCCGGTCTTTATCGCAACAGCATGCGGTGGAAGGTCGGCCTTTGATTCAAAGCTTCCTACGGCCGGTGTTTGGTGTGTCGGCACTTTGTCGCTACGGCGGGCGGCGTCGATAGGGTCAACACGAATCTTTCTCGCGATACGTAAAACGTATTTCCTTCGATGCAGATAGCCCTCGCGTAGAAGAAGTCGTTCCAGCTTCTGCACTCTTTCAGCAGTGTGCGCTTGGGCGAGCCCCTCCGGGGACGGCTCTACTCGCGCCGCCGCGGCGACGCTCCCGGAGCCCACAAGCGGTCTCCGCGCATTCGCGTGACGATCCTCTCGCGATCGTGTTGTGGTTGCCGGGCACCAGCATGAGCTCTGTCTCGCTTCCCAGAAGCTGCTCCTCCCGATGACTATGGACTGACCTGTCTCTTCTGGCAGGGGAATCACCGGATGAATTCCGGGATCGTTCCCACGATCGGATTCGCAATCGCTGTTGGTTCAAACCAACATCCCCCACGTCATGATGGACGATGGACACCCCTCGCGCCGTCAAACCCATTTCGGACCCTAATATGAAGACCATTGTCATCAACAATCAAAAGGGTGGGGTCGGCAAGACGACTCTTGCTGTGCATTTGGCTTGGTTCATGGCGGAAACGAATCTCCGCGTTCTCGTGATCGACGTTGATGCGCAGAGCAATGCGTCGGATACGCTGAGGCAGTACGCCGGGTCAACGTTAGCCGCGGATTTGTTCAAACCGGGGATACGGGTCGTACCGCGAGCCGATGAAGGCCTGACGCTCGCGCCGGCCGATAGCTCATTGACTGATCTAGATCGGAGCAATGCGGCCGCCATAACGACTCTGCAAGAGAACCTGGCGATCGCGTCGGATCAGTTCGATGCCTGCGTCATCGATACGCCGCCGTCACTTGGACTTCGCAGTGTCGGCTGTTTGGTTGCGGCGTCGCATGTGCTGGCCCCTATCTATCTGGAGGACTATTCGATCAAGGGCGTCAAAGGTCTGATGCAGACCGTGATCGGCGTGCAGAGGCGCTATGGCCGTCAGGATACGAAGTTCCTCGGGTTGCTGCCCTCGAACTTCAACACGAAATCGCCCCGTCAAAGGACGCATCTTGAGCAACTCTTGCGCGAGGCTGGCAAATATGTGTTCCCAGGCCAGATCGTTGCAAGGGACGGATACGCTGAAGCCGTCGCGGAACGCCTGCCGGTCTGGAAGCTGAAGCGCCGCTCTGCGCAGGAGGCTGGTCGCGAGATCCGCGATGTTCTCGCCAAGATCGTCGCGCAGATGAACGAGTCGGCACATGGCGCTTGATCTCAGCTTCAAGCAGCTCATCGCCGCGGCGGAAGATGGGGCTGCCACAATCGGGCAACCGACTTGCATCTCGATCGACCGTATTGACGAAGATCCGGACCAGCCCCGTCGCAGCTTCTACGAACAAAAGATCGAGGAGCTTACGCAATCGGTCCTTCAGCACGGCGTGCTGCAACCGATTGTGCTGCGGCAAGCGACCGAGGAGGGCCGGTACGTGATCGTCATGGGTGCGAGGCGGTATCGTGCTGCTAAGCGCGCCGGGCTCCCGGACATCCCGGCTTTCATTCATGCGGCTGGTTCTGCGGATCGTTATGTTCAGATGATCGAGAATATCCAGCGCGATGACCTCAATGCCCCCGAAATTGCGGCGTTCATCGCGGACCGCTTGGAGCAGGGTGATAACCAAGCTGACATCTCGCGCAAGCTTGGCAAACCCAGGGACTGGGTGTCTCGCTACGCGTCGGTCCAGAATATGCCGGAGTTCCTCCGCTCGAAGCTTGCAGGCTCGTCAATCCGCGCTGTGTATGAACTCTATCAAGCCTGGCGCGAGCAGCCCAACGCCATTGAGACTTTATGCGCAGCACAGGAAAGCTTCACCGACGCGCACGCCCGCCAACTGGCTCGCCAAGTTCGCTCGAAAGTGCGGGGGTCCCGTGCTGATGACGAAGGGGCTCCTCGAGCTCAACCACCACGAGGCCCGGTCGCACCGCAACTGGCAGCGCAACCCTTGGAGAGAGGCGGTGAGACGGCGAGAGCGGAAAGGCGCCCGTACTCTTCGGTCGATCGGAGCGAGCGAATGAGCACATCACCAACGATCAGAGTGCGTCACAAAGATCGCACCGGCTGTCTTCTGGTGGATCGACTCGCGTCTCGAGGCTCACGCCATGCCGTGCTGCTGATCGATGGCGCAGAGGAAGCGGAAGAGGTTCTGGCATCGACGATCACGATCGAAGAGATCCTATCGGCATGAAGCTGGTCTTGAACAGCCTCCTCAGAAACACTGCTGCAGTTGGTGCGCCGGCGGAGTGGATTTCCCATCCGAAGGATGGCGCGTTAGCGCAGCAGCCGGAGGCCGAACGCGCCCCCCACAGCGCTGTAGAGAGGCCGGAGGCTGCTGGTAAGCCGCGGTCCACGTATTCGGTGCCAGTGTTGCGAATCTGCCTGCACGGTGTTCGTGGAGTACAAGCACTAAGGGTGACGGCTACGTCATTCCCGGAAGAGCTCTCCTCATCGACCGTCGGCTGGGTTGGATCTCACCTGCAGCAAATGCCGAGTCTTGACTGCCGAGCCCGATGGTTTGAACCAACATGGAGGGGGTGGAGGGATTTTCGCTTTCTAGTGCAGGATAGGCTTCGCGCCAGCGATGTATTACATCGCGATTGGGATTGGAGCGCATGGCTCTGATCTCGCTTCGCGTCTCCGACGAAGTCGCGGCGCAGTTCTCAGTTCTTGCAGCTACCCAAGGCGGAAAATCCGCGCTGCTGCGGCGTCTCATTGCTGATGCACTTTCTGCACCAGCGCCACGCATCTTGGCGTTGCCGGTCGGACGGCCGGAGAAGGTGACGGTGCGGTTTCGCGAGAGCGAGATGCAGCAACTCGCGGAGGTCTCGCATCAGCGTGGCATGACGCGAACCGGCTGGATTGTCGCTTTGGTGCGCTCGCGATTGGGATCGCCCGTGCAGCATTCCCCGCACGAGCATGAGGCGCTCCGCGCGATCGTTCGCGAGCTCAACCGGATTGGCGGCAACATCAATCAGATTGCGCGTGCCGCAAACACCAGCGTGCTGCAGGGCAGGGTGGTTGAGCCAGATTTGTCGGTAATTCAAGAAGCCAAATCGGTCGTCGAAAGAGAGCTCGCGCAGTTGCGTAGCGCGCTGCACGGCAACGCGGATTATTGGGATGGACAGCGATGACCCGGCGCTCGCCGCGGCCGACCGGCCTGGCCTCCGAACTTCCGCCGATCTCGTATGTCTGGGAGACGCCCATTCGGCGCCCGCGGCGGGCCGAGTGGGATATCCCAGATCCGGCCTCTCCAGGCCGCCTTACGCCGGCGATGCGTGCAAAGCTCGGACGCATCGTGCGCCGAGCAGCAGAGGTGATGGTCAAGATCACCGGTCGCACCAAAGTCGTGGCGCATCTCAAGTCGCACCTTGCATATATCACGCGAAACGGCGAGCTCGACGCAGAAACAGAGGAGGGCGCGACGCTGGCGGGTCGTTTGGGATTGAAAGACCTGCAGCAACGCTGGGAGGATGATGCCGGTCTCGACAACAAGCGCCGCCGCGACGGATCGCTTTCGGTCAACATCATTCTGTCAATGCCGGCTGGTACCGATGCCGTCGCGGTCAAGGATTCAGCCCGGGCATTTGCCATCGAGACGTTTGGCTACAATCATGACTATGTCTTTGTCCAGCACCTCGACGACAAGCACCCCCACGTACACTTGACCGTTCGGTCACTGGGCCACGACGGCAAGCGCCTCAACCCGCGCAAGGCGGATCTTCAGGCCTGGCGGGAAAGGTTTGCTGGCGAACTCCGGCTGCGCGGGATCAAGGCCGAGGCAACGCCGCGGAGAACCCGCGGACGGGTTCGAAAGGCCGACCGCGGGGCAGTTCTCGCTATGCGCAAGCGAAAGATCATGCCCGATGTCGATCGGCTCGCCCGTAAGGAGGTGCTTTCGGAGGTGAGGAGGGGCAAGACTGCCAAACCCCCTTGGGACGAACAGATAAAGACACGTCAGGAAGCGATCCGCCGGCGTTATCTCGACTATGCCGCCGAGCTACACCGCTCTGGAGTGGCAACGGATCACGAGCTGGCGCGACAGATCCGGCAATTCGTCAAAGACATGCCTGCCGTCGAAACCCAAAGGCATGCGCTGAAGAACGAGCTTTCGGAGTTTGCCAGTACTCGGCGCCGGGACGCGAAGCAGGAGGAGGTCGATGCAGTGGGGCACGACAAAACACGAGGCAACGAGCGGACCAGATAGACGAATGCAGGAATCATAATTCTGGGGTCGGGGGTTCGAGTCCTTCTCCCGCTACCAAACGTACGATTTTGTACGCCAACCTACGATTTGCTGCGATCCAGTGCGCGAGATGATCATGCAACGTCGCCGCCGGCGATCGTTTCCTGTCGAATGGCAGCACCCGCGATCTAGTCTAATAAGGACCGATGGAGAAGAGCAGCCTCGTGATCGACACTGTTGGGTCGCTCGTCGCGAGCCGCGCAAAGGTCTGATAGGGGCGCCGGCAAAATTGCGCACACCTCCTTAGTCGCAGATGACCCGGCATCGAGGAAGGTGAGACCTCAATCCGCCGCCACCGCCGGGATCGGCAGGGCCGTGATCGACTTGATCTTTTCCATCGCAAAGCGTGAGGTGACGTTTTTCAGCGGCACGGCGTGGATCAGCTTCCTGTAGAACACGTCGTAGCTCTGCATGTCGGGGATCACGACGCGCAGCATGTAGTCGACGTCGCCGGCCATCCGGTAAAATTCCATCACCTCGGGCATGGCGCGGACCGCATCGGCGAAGCGCTTCAGCCAGGCATCCGAGTGGTCGGCGCTTTCCACCGAGACGAACACTGAAAGGCCAAGCCCGATCTTGTTCTGGTCGACCAGCGCAACCCGTCTCAGGATCACGCTGTCGGCCTCGAGGCGCTGGATGCGCTTCCAGCATGGCGTCGAGGAAAGGCCGACCCGCTCGCCAATTTCCGCAACCGAGAGCGAAGCGTCCTCCTGGAGAACCACCAAAATCTTGCGGTCGATGGCGTCGAGACGGCGGCCGGTATCGGCGAGCTGCAACGCAGCGTCGGTCATGTCAGAAACCTCAGTGTGGGGGAAAAGTCGGGCGCGCGGCGATTGCCTGTGGTCAGCCGTGAGGCCCGAACAGGAAAATCTCGTAGAGATCGTCCTGCCTGTTGTCCGGGCCGCCTGTCCGCGGCCGCAACGAGCGCTGGAACCATCCGCGTGCCTGTTCGATCGAACGAGCGAAGCCTGAACGCAGTGAGACGACGTAGCTCATGTTCACTCCGGACAACGGTGTAAGGCGAGAACTCGGCAATGCTATCACGGCAGGGACGGCGTTGAACATTGCTAGACACCCGCAAGGGCCAATTTGGTTGAATCGTGCTGAGGTTGTCGTGCGCGCGGGCAGGAAATTCCAATGCGCCCGATCGCGAGGGGCGATTTTGATGTCGCCTGCGAGGCCAAAAGCCTCGAAGACGTGGTCGTGCCGCTAGTTGGTCGTCAGCAGAGCGAGCACGTCGGCGTGCCGCAGCCGTTGCGCGGAACCGAGGTTCGACGGCCTGCGACAGGATTCCGATGCTGGATAAAGCATCGGCATGCCCATGCTTCCGGACACGACATACGGCAGGACCTGGTCGGCTTGCCCATGTAGATGCGCGCCGGTTACGATGCCGAGCGCGAACAGGAAAGTGATCACCAGGATCAGCGGCAGGATGAAGGCCTCGCGGATGCCGATTTGATCAGTCACCGCTCGCGCGTTGACCGCGCACTCGGCGACGGAACGCCGGCTGGCCCATTCGAGTGTGAATTCGAACATGTGCTGTGCGTGTCCCGCGGTTCGCTCACTTCATGTAATCAGGCAACGTGAACCCGTCATAGAAGCGGTCGGCCAGGATCGCGGTCTTGAACGCAGGCGACTTGTATCCGGCGACGATATCCTGGGCCCAATCGGCATTGGCGTTGGCCTTCTTCACCGCGAGCACGTTGACGTAGGGCGTCGTCATCTTCTCCAGTGCGAAGGCATTGGTCAGCTTCAGCCCGCTGAAGATTGCGAAATTTCCCTGGACGGCAGCGAAGTCGACATCTTCGAGCGCACGGGGCGCCTGCGCGGCTTCGAGCGGAACGATCTTGATGCCGCCGGGGTTCTTGATGACATCGAGCTCGTTGACGTCGACCGGCTTGCTGTCGCGGATCTCGATCAGGCCGAGGTCGCGCAGCACCCACAGCGCGCGCTGCAAATTGACCGGATCGTTCGGCACCGCGACGCTCGAACCCGGCTTGATCGGTGTGCCCAGCGGGTGCTTCTTCGAATAGAGGCCCATCGGCGGGGTGGGGACGTGAACGATGCCGACGAGATCGGTCTTCTGCCGCTCGTTGTAGGAGTCGAGAAAGATCGTGTGCTGCATCACATTGGCGTCGATCTCGGACTTGAACACCGCGTTGTTGGCTTCAAGCCCAGTCGAGAACTCGACGTAGCGAATGTTGTAGCCCTTCTTCTTCAGCTCGGGCTCGACGCCGATCTTGAACTCGTCGATGTACGGCCCCGGCACGAAGCCGACCCTTAGTTCGGGCTTTGCGGGTTGCTGGGCCGAGGCATCTCCGGCGGCAAAGGGGGAGAGAGCCAAAAGTCCGGAGAGGAGAAATAATGCTGTCTTCATTTTTACGGCTGCTTGATGGTTCGAGTGTGGAGTGGTGGGAAGAATAGCTATCAGGCGATCGCCTTGACTGCGTTGGCGTAGACGCTCTCCGGCCGGGTCAGGCCGTAGTGCTCGCGCAGCGTGGTACCGGTGTAGTCCTCTCGGAACAGGCCGCGCTTGCGCAGGATCGGGACGACCTGTTCGGCGAAGGTGTCGAGGCCGCCGGGCAGCCAAGGCGGCATGACGTTGAAACCGTCGGCGGCGCTGCTCTCGAACCAGGTCTGGATGTTGTCCGCGATCTTCTCCGGTGTCCCGGCGATCACCCAATGGCCACGGGCACCGGCGAGACGCTGCACCAGTTGCCGGATGGTCGGTTGCTCGCGATCGACGATATCGACAACGAGCTTGAACCGGCTGGCGACGCCGCACGCGCTGCTGGTGTCGATCAGATGCCGCGGGAACGGGCCGTCGAGATCGTACGCCGACAGATCGAGGCCGATCATCTGGCGAAGCTGCGTCAGGGAATATTCCGGCTGGATCAGCTCGTTGAACTCGTCCTGAAGGCGATCGGCTTCGGTTTGCGTGCTGCCGATGAAGGGGCTGATGCCGGGCAGGATCTTGACCTGGTCCGGGCTGCGGTCAAAGAGGCGCGCCTGTTTCTTGACGTCGACGTAAAATTCCTGCGCGCTCGCAAGCGTCTGATGCGCGGTGAAGATCGCCTCGGCGAACTGCGCGGCAAAGGCGCGGCCGTCGTCGGAGGATCCGGCCTGCACATAGACGGGGCGGCCCTGCGGCGTGCGCGAGATGTTCAGGGGGCCGCGGACACGAAAATGCTTGCCGACGTGGTTGAGCGTGTGGATTCTGCTGGTGTCGGCGAAGATGCCGGAGGCGGGATCGTTGACAAGCGCGTCATCCTCCCAGCTGTCCCAGAGCCGCGAGATCACATCGAGATATTCGCGGGCGCGCTCGTATCGCTCATGGTGCGGCGGATGTTCGGGCAGACCAAAGTTCTGCGCGGCCTGCGGCGCGCTGGTGGTGACGATGTTCCAGCCTGCGCGGCCCCGGCTCAGATGGTCGAGAGAGGCAAACAGGCGGGCCAGATTGTACGGCTCGGTGTAAGTCGTCGACGCAGTCGCGATCAGCCCGATGCGGCTGGTGACGGCCGCGATCGCCGCGAGCCAGGTGATCGGCTCGAAGCGAAAGCGCTGGGCATAGCGGACGTTGTCGGCCAGTGCCGGGCCGTCGGCAAAGAAGATAGCGTCGAACCTGCTCGCTTCGGCCCGCTGCGCCAGCTCCTGGTAGTGGGTGATGTCGAGAATGCGGTCTGGCTCCGATCCCTTGTACCGCCAGGCGGCCTCGTGATGACCACCGGGATAGATGAAGAGATTGAGAACAAGCTGCCGTTGGTTGCTCATGGTGCGAATGTCCGGATGCGATGGCCGAGGTCAGAGGTGAGGCGCTTAGGAAGCCGAAGCGGGCTTTCGTGTGAAAGCGAAGCGCAGGTATCGCTCCAGCCGCAGTCCTTCCGGCGTGCGCCTGGCCTCGACCAGCCTCGCAAAGGTCCGCCGGACCGCGTCCCGTTCGGCCGGGGAAAAGCCCTCGAGGAAATTTCCGAATGCGCTAGCCTCGGACCATCCGAGCACCGAATCGACGCCGTCGTGAAGATCGACGAGCGAGCGCAGGTCACTCCGGTAATCGACGAATCCGGCCCCGGCGAAGAGAGCCTTGAGCTCCTCGTCGGTTGCTCCCAGCACCCGGTACGACTCACCGCTCCTCTCGGCGAAGCCGGCGAGCTCGATCGCCTGGCGCAGCAAGGTGCGCGACTGATGAGGCTTCGACGGATCCTGCACATTCAGCCCGAGCCGGCCTCCGGGCTTCAAGACGCGGTGAATTTCGTGCAGCGCCCGCTGCTTGTCAGCGATCCAGTGGAAGACGCTGTTGAGGTAGACGACATCGAATTCAGCAGGTGCAAACCGTGCCAAATCTTCGGCACGGCCGACGCTGAAAGCCAGCGTCTTCGACTCGCGAAGGCGCGCGATGGCAATCCGGTTCTCAAGAGGATCGATGCCGATCACGCGGCCATCTGGACCAACCAGGCTGCCGACGAATTCGGTCAGTCGGCCCGTGCCGGCGCCGATGTCCAGGACACGGTCTCCGCTCTTCAACGCAAGGGGGCCGATCAGGAACTTGCCGTGGTGAAATTGGAGAATGCCGGCCTGCTCATAGGTGCGCGCAAGCTCGGGCGTGTCCCGTTCGAGGCTGATGACGCCAGGTGACGACATGTGATTTCCCAAAGGTCTCCGCCAGCGCGCGGTTGCACGGCGCGATCAGGCTGGACTCTATGTCGCGAGCAACAGCAATGTCGATGAAATGAATTTACGTTGTTGGCATCGATGCGAGCATGAATCTAACGACGCTGCCGGGGAATATAGACGAAGCTGCAAGTGGAGTTTTCGTGGGCAAACCGTGACTCCGGTTGATCTGTTCGTCGCCGTGCATGAGGGATGTCGCGCCTTCAACGTAAATCTTTCAATGGGTCCCGACGCCGCGATGAATTCGTTGTGTCGGTCGGTAAACAAAGCAGATTCCATTTCATTGACTGAACGCCGTTCGCTTCTACGATTTGACGGCATCTGATGCTCTCAAATCCGGGTGCGATATGTTTCAATCCGATGTCGATGCCGCCGCTCGTGAAACACTACGCCTGATCGGGCCCGATCCGCAGAACTGGGTCCCGGATCGTGACGGCGTCGATCACAACGTCGCCGTCATCGGTGGCGGGCAGTCCGGAAGCACGTTTGCCTTTGCATTACGCCGTGCCGGAATCGGCAGGGTCACGGTGATTGACGCTGCCGATGGCCCCGCTTCGTCCGGCCCCTGGTTGACCAGCGCGCGTATGCACAAGCTGCGCACCCCGAAGGGTCTATCAGGGCCGGAGCTCGGTCTCCCGGGGTTGAGCTTCCAGGCTTGGTATGAAGCGCATCGTGGAGTAGCTGCGTATGAAGCGCTCGATCGCATTCCTCGGGTGGAGTGGGCGGCTTATCTCGATTGGTACCGCAAAACGCTCGGCATCGAGGTGCGCTATCGGACGCGGCTCGTTCGCATCGAACCGCGGGGCGAGCATCTGCGGCTGCATCTGGACGTCGGTGGAACGGCGAAAACGGAAACGGCGCGCAAGGTCATTCTGGCCAGCGGCTTCCCCAGCAACGGCGGCCCCGCCATTCCGGACGTGCTTTCGCGTGGTCTGCCAAAGCATCTCTACGCTCACACATCTGAAGCGATCGATTTCGAACGACTGCGCGACAGGTCTGTCGCGGTACTGGGCAGTGCGGCATCCGCGTTCGATGTCGCGGCTGTCTCGCTGGAGGCCGGGGCGAGAGAGGTGCATCTCTTTGCGCGACGTGACAGGCTTGCATCCGAGCCCGTGATCAGAACGCGCGGATATCCGGGCGCGTACGACAATTATGGTTCGCTCTCCGACGAGGTGCGTTGGCACCAGGCCGTTCGCTTTCGCCGCGCGGGATCGACGCCTCCGCCCGATGCGATCGCGCGTGCGGCGAAGTTTGCAAATTTCCATCTTCATCTGGCCGCCCCGTGGATTTCGGCAAGGCCATTCGGGCAACGGCTGCTGGCGACAACGCCGCAGGGCGACATCGCTTTTGATTTCGCCATCGCGGGTACCGGCTACCAGGTCGATCTCGCCCAGCGGCCGGAACTGGCCGCCTTCTCCGACGAGATAGTGTTGTGGCGCGACCGTTTCGCGCCGCCGGCGGACCAAACGGACGAGACCCTTGGCGCGCATCCCTATCTCGGAGCGGGTCATGAATTTCTGGAGAAGCAGCCCGGCCGCGCGCCTTATCTGCGGAACATTCACGTCTTCAACCCCGCGGCGTTCGTGAGCTTCGGTTTGCCGATTGGAGACGTCCCGAGCTTCAAGCGCGATATTCCGGGTGTCGTCGCGCGGATCAGTCGCGATCTCTTCCTGGACGATCTTCCGGCGCATGAGGCGCGGATCAATGGAGCGATCGCCGATGATTTCGAGCCAACATTGTATGCGTCCTCCGTCTGGCGCTCGCCGAACAGCGTCGCCGCAGAATGGGGGAGAGCGCAAATAACAACCGGGCATGCCATAGCCGCGGGCGCATCTGTTTCCCGCTTGCGTTCAACTTTGGAAGCTATTTCCGAAGTCCTTGAGTTAGCATCGTGTGACTTAACGGAAGGGCTGCATTGATGCAGTCCTCGAAACAAGATCCCCAGACGCGATTGTCGCCAGAGCAGACGGCAATCCCGCAAGAGGATTGATCACAACATTTTGCGGTTTTTGCTCCGTCATAGCAGCAGCGATCGGCGAACGGCGGAGCTTTGTTCAAACGGATCGCGGTCTTGGGGAAGATGACATGACGGACGCAGCCACCATCGACAACGTCATTCCGCGCGCTGACATTGTCAAGCGATCGGCGCGCATCGGGGCGGAGGTCAAGAACATCAAGCTCTCCGGCGATCTGCCGGATCAGACGATCGCGGCGATCAACCAGGTGCTGCTCGAGCACAAGGTCATCTTCTTCCGCGACCAGGGCCATCTCGACGATGCCGAGCAGGAACGCTTTGCCCATCGGCTCGGCAGGTTGGTGCCGCATCCAACGGTCGGCGCCACCAAGGGCACCGCATCGATCCTGGAACTGGATTCCGGGCGGGGCGGCGGCCGTGCCGACCAGTGGCACACCGACGTCACCTTCGTCGACGCCTATCCCAAGATCTCCGTGCTGCGCGGCGTGGTGATTCCCGAGTTCGGCGGCGACACGATCTGGTCGAACACGGCGGCGGCCTATCTCGATTTGCCGGCGCCGCTGCGCAAGCTCGCGGACGAGCTCTGGGCGGTCCACAGCAATGCCTATGACTACGCGGTCAAGACCCGCGCGAGCGAGGCGGACCGGAAGCATTTCGAGGAGGTCTTCACCGGCACGATCTACGAGACCGAGCATCCCGTCGTTCGCGTCCATCCCGAGACCGGCGAGCGGACGCTGGTGCTCGGCAATTTCGTCCAGCGCTTCGTCGGCCTGCCGAAATACGACAGCCAGAAGCTGTTCGACCTGTTCCAGTCACATATCACCGCGCCCGAGAACACCGTGCGGTGGAGCTGGCGGCAGGGGGACGTCGTGATCTGGGACAACCGTGCCACCCAGCATTATGCCGTCAACGATTACGGCGACCAGCACCGCGTCGTCCGGCGCGCCACCCTCGACGGCGAGGTTCCGGTCTCGATCGATGGCCGCCAGAGCGTGACCCGCATCAAGGCGACGAAGCCGCAGGCGAAGGCCGCCTGAAACGAGCGATGGAGTGAACACAATGAAAATCGCTATCTCTGCGCTGCGTCGCCTGGTTGCCGGTCTGCGCGCAAGGCGCCGGCAACTCGGGCTTGCGGCCCTCGGGCTGACGGGGCTCGTCGGCAGCGCGATGGCCGAGCCGCAGCTCGAAAAGGCCGAGATCCGCTACCAGGGCTGGGCCGGCCAGGTATCCTTCATCGAGCTGGCCGACGACCTCGGCTATCTCGCCCCGCTCAAGCTGAAATGGATCGGTAACACCATCAGCGGTCCGCAGGACATCCAGACGGTCGTCACCGGCGACATCGATATCGGTGGCGCATTCTATGGCGCGATCATCAAGCTGATCGCAGCCAAGGCGCCGATCAAGGCGGTGGTCGGCTACTACGGATCGGACGACAACACCTATAACGGCTACTACGTGAAGGAGGACAGCCCGATCAGGACCGCGCGAGACTTGATCGGCAAGAAGGTCGCGGTCAATACGCTGGGCGCGCATGTCGAGTTCGTCTTGCGCGAGTACCTGGCCCGCAATGGCCTGACGCCGGCCGAGGCGAAGCAGGTGACGCTGGTCGCGATCCCGCCAGTCACCGGCGAGCAAGCCTTGCGGCAGGGGCAGGTCGAGGTCAGCACGCTCAGTGGCGTGCTGCGCGACAAGGCGCTTGAGCGCGGCGGCATCCGCAGGCTGTTTGCGGATACGGACATCTTCGGAAATTTCACCGGCGGTTCCTACGTGCTGCGGGACAAGTTCATCAAGGACAATCCCAACACCTCCCGCAAGCTGATCGAGGGAATCTCCCGGGCCATCGCCTGGGCGCAGACGACGCCAACGGAGGAGGTCCGCGCCCGCTTCGAGCGCGTTATTGCCGAGCGCAAGCGGAATGAGGACGCCACGCCGATCAAGTACTGGAAGAGCACCGGTGTTGCGATCAAAGGTGGGCTCATCGGCGACGCCGAGCTCCAGGTGTGGATCGACTGGCTTGTCAAGGACGGTCTCCTCAAGCCGGACCAGCTCAAGCCGTCGGATATCTACACCAACGCGTTCAACAACTTCCGTCCCGGCAAGACCGCGGAGGTCAAATGAGCACGGCGAAAATCCGCTTCGAGCATGTCCGGAAGGAGTTTCTGGTCCGCGGCAAGGATGGCGGGCCGGCGCAGCGTTTCACCGCGCTGGACGACATCACGCTCGATGTTCGTGCCGGCGAATTCCTGGCGCTGGTCGGGCCGAGCGGCTGCGGCAAGTCGACCTTGCTGGACCTGCTCGGCGGTCTGACGGCGCCGAGCAGCGGGCGCATCCTACTCGACGGCAAGGTCATCGAGGGGCCGGCGCGCGATCGCGGTATCGTGTTCCAGCAATACGCGCTGTTTCCCTGGCGGACAGCCGCGCAGAATATCGAGTTCGGGCTCGATATTGCAGGGCTCAGAGCGCGGGAGCGGCGGGAGCGGGCGCTGCATTACCTCGACCTGGTCGGGCTTTCCGGTTTTGCCGACCGCTACCCGCACGAGCTCTCCGGCGGCATGAAGCAGCGCGTCGCGATTGCCCGTAGCCTCGCCTACGATCCCGAAGTGCTGCTGATGGACGAGCCCTTTGCAGCACTTGACGCACAGACCCGCGAGACGCTGCAGGGTGAGCTGTTGCGGATCTGGCGCAGCACGGGAAAGACGATCCTCTTCATCACCCACGGCATCGATGAAGCCGTCGTCCTCGGTCAGCGCGTGGCGGTGATGACCTCGCGTCCGGGCCGTATCAAGCAGATCGTCGATGTCCCCGACGAGCTTCACAGCGAGACCGAGGACGTTCGTTCGCTGCCGGAGTTCGGGCGTGTCAGACACGAGGTGTGGTCCTTGCTGCGCGACGAGGTATTGAAGGCGCAAGGATCGCTTGTGCCTGCATCGGAAGGTGAGCGCGGCGCAAAGGCGAAGGAGTTGGCTCATGTCTAATCTGGAGATCCTGACGCTGCTGGAGCTGGCACAGGGGAGCCCGAAAGACCGGGCCGCACAGCGTGCCGGCGCGTTCGCCACGGCGGCGGGCGGCTTCGCACGATGGTTCGGCGCCATCGGACAGCGATCGCTGCTGCTGTTGCTGTTCCTGGTGGTATGGGAGCTGACGCCGCGGCTGGGCCTGGTCGACGTGACCTTCCTACCACCGTTCTCGGAAGTGCTCGCCGCGGGCTGGCAACTCGCACAGACCGGCGAGCTTTACGACGACGTCGCCGCGAGCCTGCTCAGGGCCCTCAGCGGGTTCCTGATCGCGGTCGCTCTGATGGTGCCGCTGGGTCTGCTCACGGGATGGTACGCCCGGCTCGGCGACGTCCTGAATCAGACCATCGAGATTGCGCGCAACACAGCGCCGCTAGCGCTGCTGCCGGTCTTCATCCTGCTGCTTGGGATCGGCGAGCTCTCGAAGGTCACGATGGTGATCTATAGCTGCGCCTGGCCGCTGCTGCTGAATACGATCGCGGCTGTCCGACAGGTTGATCCGCTGCTGGTCAAGTCGGCACGGACGATGGGCGCGACGCCGAGCCAGCTCTTCCGGAAAGTGATCCTGCCGGCGTCGCTGCCGACCATCTTCGTCGGCATTCGGCTGGCGAGCGCCTCGGCAATGCTGGTGCTGGTGGCGTCCGAGATGGTCGGCGCGAAGTCGGGGCTCGGCTATCTCATCATCAACAGCCAGTACAGTTTCCTGATCCCGCAGATGTATTTCGGCATCCTCGGGATCACGGTGATCGGCCTCGCCTTCAACGCCATCCTCGAGGCGCTGGAGCGCCGCCTGATGCGCTGGAAGGCGCCGGCCAAATAGCGTTTTCGAGCGAAGTGGATACCGGTTCGCGTCACGAAAACGCGTTAAAAACAAGAAGCTCTAACCCTGCTTGTTGCGGGCGGTGGCCTGCGTCACGATGCTGTTCGGCGGCACGTCCTTGGTCACCCAGACGTTGCCGCCGATGGTCGCGCCCCGGCCGATGGTGATGCGGCCGAGGATGGTCGCGCCGGCATAGATCACGACGTCGTCCTCGACGATCGGGTGCCGGGCGTCGCCTTTGATCAGATGGCCATCGTCGTCAGTCGGAAAGTGGCGGGCGCCGAGCGTCACGGCCTGATAGATGCGGACATTGTCGCCGATGATCGCAGTTTCCCCGATGACGACCCCGGTGCCGTGATCGATGAAGAAGCCGGAGCCGATGCTGGCGCCGGGGTGGATGTCGATGCCGGTCCTGGTATGGGCGATCTCCGCCACCAGCCGCGCGATCAGCGGGGCGCCGAGCTGATGGAGGAGATGGGCCAGCCTGTGATGGATGATCGCGGTCATCCCGGGATAGCCGATCAGGATCTCCGGAAAGTTCCGGGCTGCGGGGTCGCCGACGAAGGCGGCGCGGAGATCGCTGATGATCAAGCCGCGCACGCCGGGGAGCCGTGAGGCGAATTTGCGCGTCAGCTCGATCGCATCGTCGCGGTGGAAGCCGGCCGTGAGCTCGTTGCCGATGAACAGTGCGGCGCGGTGAGCCTGATCACACAGGCTGTCGAGCGCGGCGCTGAGACGATTGCCGACAAAATAATCGATATTCTCGCCGTCGAGATCGAACTGGCCGTAGTGGCGCGGGAACAGCGCCTCGGTCAGTCCGTCCAGGATCGCCTGGAGCGCTTCGCGTGAGGGGGCACGGCGGGCCTCGCCATCACGACGAATGCTGTGGGTCTCCTCCCGGGAGACTCGGAGCGCGGCGACGAGCCGGTCGAGGTGCCAGCGCTTCTGCGCGGGGCCATCGGAGTTGCGGGTTTCGTCGTCGGACGGTTCGTGGGGAATCTCGTGCTTCATGCCGCCTCAACCCATCGTTGGTAATGTCGAACGATGATGTCACCTGACATGCGCCAGGGGAATACTGATTTCGGCGAGCAGGTCGAGGTCGAAATCATGCTTGATCTCGACATACTGGCCGTTCCAGTAAACCAGCCCGGAGATTTCGGGCGACAGATCGAAGCTCAAGAGGCTTCCGACGATGATCCCGTGCGAATAGCGCTCGATGATCTCCTCGACGCGGCATTCGATGGTCGCGAGCGAATGACCGAGCAGGGGGACCCCCGACGTGCCGGCTGACCACGGAACGCCGTCGAAGCGCTGCGGCCCCTTGAGGCGTCCGTTGCTGAATCGGTCCGCGAGCTCCTGCTGGTCGGAGCCGAGGATGTTGACGCCGAACGAGCCGAGGCGCTCGATCAGCGCGAAGGATGACGCCTGCCGGTTGACGCTGACCAGCACCCGCGGCGGGCTCGCGCTCAGCGACGTCAGGGACGTCACGGTCATCCCCGTGATGTCGTCGTCGCGCCCGGCCGTGATGATGCTGACGCCGCCGGCGAGGCGGCGCATCACCGCGCGGAACTGGTGTTCGATCTCGTTGCTGTCAGTGACGAGATGGATGTCCGACCTTCCCATGTCTGTCTCTCCTTGCGTCGGACCGTCGAATGAAGGCGTCTGCCTGCCTAGAAGAAGCCCTTCGCCGGCAATGGCGTGCCGTTGATCTCGTGCTCACCGATCGAACGCGCCTTGTAGGTGGTCGGATTGTGCGAGGAGAGCGTCCGCGCGTTGCGCCAGTGGCGATCGAAATTGGTCACCTTCTTGGTCGCCGATGCGCCGCCGACGTCGAACAGCAGGCTGCCGCCGCGGATGGCGAAATCGTCCGCGATGATCTTGGCCTTGGCCGAGAGCAGGGCGGCAGTGTGCGCCGCTTCGGCGGCGTTCGCCGCGCCGGCATCGAAAGCATCGGTCGCAACGTCCAGCGCCTCGGCGGCCGCCAGCACCACCGTCTCGGCCGCGAAGGCGCCACTGGCGATCTGGCCAACGGTCTGCTGAAGCAGGGGGTCGTCGGTCGGAATCTCGTTCGGCGCATAGTAGAAGGTGCGCTTGCGCGAGCGGACAAGTGCGGTGGCGTCGCGCAGCGTGGCGCGCGCGATGCCGGCAACGATCGCGGTCAAGAAAAGCTGCGTGAATGTGTTGGAGTAGGGTATGCCATAACCCGCGTCCGGTGCGTCGAACACGATCTCCTGGCGCTTGACCCTGACATTGCGGAAGTGGGTCGTGCCGGTCGCCGTCAAGCGCTGGCCGAGCCCATCCCAATCGTCGACCAGCTCGATCCCGTCGCGCGTGATCGGGAGGATCGCGGCGCCGCTGGTGCCGGAGGGATCGGCAGCGCGGACCAGGACGTAGTCCGAGTACAAGGTGCCGGTGCTGTAATATTTGGTGCCGTTCAGGAGGTAATTGCCATCACCGTCAGGCGTGAACGTCGTGCCCGGGGTGACATTGCCGACGCGCGGGCTTTCGAGCTCGGTGGTGGCGAGCCCGATGATCGCGCCCTCGGCGACGGCCTTCTGCCAGTCCCGGCTCTGGTCGTCCCTGGGCGTACGCACCAGCCGCTCGACCACGCTGAAATGGTTGCGCAGGATATGCGCGACATTGGCGTCGGCCTCGCCGAGGCGGATCACGAAGGCGAAGAGATCGCGAATCGAGCTGCCCGCGCCGCCAGCATCAACGGGAAGCCGCAATGCGCCGAGACGCGCGCGGCGGATGAGGTCGATCGCATCGTACGGAAGAACGCGGTCGCGCTCCCGCGCACTCGCTCCCTCCGCGATCTGGTTGAGCAGCGCCTCCAGCTCGGGGGATTGGGTCTTGAGCGGCTGCGAGGCCGTGAGCGAGGGGGCGGTGACGGGTCTGTTCATTAGCCTGCCTGTTCTTTTTCCTAGAGCTGCGCGAGGTGATCGGTCACCTTGACCGGCTCGGGCAAAACCTTGCGCGCGACGAGCCAGTCGGCGGCCTTTTGCAACTCGCCAATGAACTGCTCGTCGTTGACCGCGAAGTAGCGATATTGGCGCTTCAGAGCGATGAACTGGTCGCGGACCTCGTCGCTGTACTTGCCCACCTTCTGCGCAATGTGCTCGGCCTCGCTGGCGTTCTCCGAGATCCATTTGCCTTCGGCGCGGAACGCATCATTGACGGCGCGCACCAGCGCGGGATTGTCGGTCGCGAATTTGCGGGTGGTGAGGTAGGATGTGTAGTCGATCTGGAAGTCGAGATCGCGGCCTTCCAGGAAAATGTCGTGCGCCTTGTATTCGCGCCGGGCGATGTCGACGCCGGGGCTCCACATCGACCAGGCATCGACCTTGCCCGAGGCGAGTGCGGGCGCGGCATCCGGCGGGTTGAGATAAACGAACTTCACCGCGGAGCGGTCGACCTTGTGCTTCTCCAGTGCTGCCACCAGCAGGAATTCGCCGAGGCCCGAACGATTGACCGCCACCGACTTGCCGACGAGATCCTCGATCTTGTCGATGCCGGAGCCGTCCCTGGCGATGATCGCCGTGGTGCGCGGCTCGTAGACCACGAATTGCGTGAACACGAGCGGCGAGCCCGCGATGATCGCGGCCAGCGCCGGCGTGGTGCTGCCGCCGAAACTGAAATCGGCGCTGCCGCCGGTCACCGCCTGCAAGGTCGGCGCGTGGTTTGGGAACGGACCGAGCCATTCGACCTTGATGCCGTCCTTGGCCAGCACCTTTTCGAACGCGCCGCGCTCCTTGGCGATCAAATTCAGGCCGCTGAGTCCCCAGGTCAGGCGGACCGTATCGGTGGTGCGGCCGGTCGCGGCCTCGGCGAACTCGCCGATGTTCATGCCGGCGAGGGCGCCAATGCCGAAGGCTGCCGAGCCGAGGAAGCTGCGCCGGGTCGGTTTGGTGATCGTAGGGTCAGACATGAGGGCCTTCCAGAAACCTAGTTGGGGAGTGGGACGTTACGCCAAGCTCGCCGAGCAGCTCGGCACGCGAGATGGGCGTCGAGCCGTCACGCACGGCGCGGTGCTCGAAGGCAATGGCGCCGTTCCGCATCACCAGGATGCGATCGGCAAGCGCGATGGCCTCATCAACATCATGGGTGACCAGCAGAACGCTCGGCTGATGATTGGCGACGAGCACGCGGACGAGCTCGTGCATGCGGATACGGGTGAGCGCATCGAGCGCCGCAAAGGGCTCGTCGAGGAGCAGAAGCTCGGGCTGCTGGACCAGAGCACGGGCAAGCGCGACGCGCTGGGCCTGCCCGCCGGAGAGGTTACGCGGCCAGTCGTCGAGTCGGTCCCCGAGGCCGACCTCGGTAAGTGCCTCGGCGGCGCGCTCGCGCGCATCCGGCAATTGAAGGCCAAGCGAGACGTTACGCCAGAGGCTGTCCCACGGCAGAAGGCGGTGCTCCTGGAACACCACCGCCGGGCGGCGCGGCGCTACGATGCGCCCGCCCTGAATGGAATCGAGCCCTGCGAGTGCTCGCAGCAGCGTGGTCTTGCCGCAACCGCTCTCGCCCAGCAAGGCAACGAACTCGCCCCGCTCGATGCGCAGGTTCAGCTTTTCGATGACTACGCGGCTGCCGTAGCTGCGCATCAGGTTGCTGACGACAACGGCTGGTCCGGTCTCGAACGAGGCGGCTGACAGGGGGGCGACATGAGCGTTCATCGTGCTGCCCCGTAGTTCGGATGCCAGGCGAGCAGTCGCCGTTCGAGGAAGCGTGCGATGCTGTCGGCTGCGACGCCGATCAGCGCATAAATCACGATCGTCAGCACGATCACGTCAGTGCGCAGGAATTCACGCGCGTCCATGGCGAGAAAGCCGATGCCCGATTGCGCGCCGATGGTTTCGGCCACGACCAACGCGAGCCACGCCGTCGCCAGCGCGTAGCGGACGCCGGTCAGGATCGACGGCAACGCGCCGGGAAGGATGATCCGGCGGATCAGCTGAATGGAGCCCAGGCCCTGGACGCGGCCGAGCTCGAGCAATTTTGGGTCGACCTGCCGAATGCCGAGTACCGTGTTGATGTAGATCGGAAAGGTGACGCCAAGTGCGACCAGGAAGATCTTTTGCGTCTCGCCGACGCCAAGCCAGACGATGACCAGGGGCAGGACCGCGAGAAACGGAATTGCCCTGATCATCTGTACGCTGCGGTCGATCGCCGCTTCCGCGATCTTCGAGAATCCAACGAGAATGCCAAGCGTAGCGCCGACTGCGGTGCCGATTACAAAACCCGCTGCTGCTCGCAGCAGGCTTACGCCGAGATCGTTGAGCAGCGTTCCGGAGGTTGCCAGCTTGAACGCAGTCCGGATCACCTTGCTCGGCGCCGGAAGCACGTGTGGCGACAGCCATCCTGCCTGCGCCAGCCATTCCCAGATGACGACCAGCACGACCGGGGCGAGCCATGACAGCAACTGAAGGCCGCGCGCGCCGAGCACCCGTCTCGGTGCAGTTGAAGCGATCGCGTTTTCACCGCTTGGCGACGATCGATCGCTGTCCGCACCGATCACGGTGCGGTCGATGCCGCTCAGTTCAATATTGCTCAATACGTCAGACCTCGTTTCACGCACTGCGTTCGATGCAGGCGATGTGACGCCAACGACTTGCCATCGCACAAAATGTCCCACGAAATCGAGCGGACAGAAATAGAGCGCTATTTCAATTGTCATTCGCTTCGGAGTGATCTGCTGTCGTCACAGCGCGGATGCGCGACAAAGAAAATCTTTTGATGCCGGTCGGCTTGATCTTGCGTCAGCCATTGGCGAGAACGCGGAAGGTCAGGCAATTCACGGGAGAGCATGATGACGACGGCACCTCTTCGCTTCGGCATCTGGGCGCTTGTGCACGGTCCGCGCGCGGCGCATCAGGATCCGGAGGAACCCTATGATGCGTCATGGGAACGCAACCGGGATCTGGTGCTTGCCGCCGAGGAGCTCGGCTACGATTCGACGCTGATCGCGCAGCACACGATCAACCCGCACCAGGAAGATCTCGATCAGCTCGAGGCCTGGAGCGCGGCGGCTGCGATCGCCGCCTTGACCAATCGGATCGAGATCATCGCCGCGATCAAGCCGTATCTCTATCATCCCGTGGTACTGGCCAAGCTGGCACTCGGCATCGAGAACATCAGCCGCGGCCGCTTCGCGATCAATCTTGTCAATGCCTGGAACCGGCCGGAACTGGAGAAGGCCGGCATCGGCTTTCCCGAGCATGACGCGCGCTATGCTTATGGCCGTGAGTGGATATCGATCGTGTCGCGCTTGATGGAGGGCGAACGGCTCACCTATGCCGGAGAGCATTTTGACGTTCGCGATTACGCGCTGCGGCCGACGAGCCTCTATCGCAAGCGTCCGCTCATCTATGTCGGCGGAGAATCCGAGCCGGCGCGGTCACTGGTCGCCAGCCATGGCGACGTATGGTTCATCAATGGCCAGCCGCTGGAGGATGTCGCCGGCCTGATTGCCGACGTCGCGGCGCGGTCACGCGGGGATGCGGCGCCGCTGCGGTTCGGTCTGTCGGCGTTCGTGATCGCGCGCGAGACCGCGGAGCAGGCGCAGGCCGCTTACGAGCGGCTCCTGAATCTGGCCGCCAAGGACGCGCCGATGAAGGCGATCCAGAGGCAGAACACCGACCCCAAGGTCGTGATG
>NZ_PTFE01000065.1:0-47773 GCF_002936975.1 Bradyrhizobium sp. AC87j1 | reverse complement strand
AAAGGAGAGAGCCCCCACCCGGCGCTTCGCGCCGACCTCCCCCGCAAGCGGGAGAGGTTGCACCGAGCCCGCGGCTCGATCGAACTTAATCCAATTCATCGCGCGCTATCGCGCCTGAGAACTACCTTCGCCATGTCGGCGTCAGGCCTTCGCGCATGGCAAAACGCCGGAGCGGGCCGATGGCGCCGAGCAGGTGCATGCCGACGGCACGGACCGGCTGAAGCGGCAGGAAATCGTTGAGCAGCGAGCGGTTGGCGATGTCGATCGCAAAGGTGCGGCTCAAAACGTCAGGACGCCGCGCGCGGTCGTAGCGCTTGAGCACGTCGGGCGCGCCGGGATCCTGGCCGGCTGCGATGACCTCGCCCGCCAGCCTGGCAATGTCGGCGGCATCGCGCAGGCCGAGATTGAGGCCCTGGGCGCCGATCGGCGGAACCACATGGGCGGCTTCGCCCACGAGCGCGATGCGGTCGCGGCCGAAGGATTTCGGACGTTCGATCGCGAGCGGGAACAGGTTGCGGCCGGGCTCGACCGTCATGCGTCCCAGGATCGAATGCGACTGCTTCTCGACCGCGTTCGACAGCTCGGCATCGCTGAGGCCGCGGAGCCGCTCCGCCTCCGCAGGCGCCGAGACCCAGACGATGCTGGAGCGGTCGCCGGGCAGCGGCACGAACACGCAGGGACCGTGCGGCGTGTGGAACTCGGTCGAGACATTGCGATGCGGCCGCGTGTGACCGACGTTGAAGGTCAGTGCGGTCTGGTTCAGCGCGCGCCGCGTCACCTCGACCCCGGCGGCCTCGCGGCACAGCGAATGCCGGCCGTCGGCGCCGACCACCAGGCGGGCCGAGAGAAATTGCGCGGAGGCCGTGCGGACCGCGACGTCGTCGGCTTCGATGACGACGCTTTCGGCCTCGTCGTCGAAACGGACGAGATTGGGCAGCTCAGCCGCACGCGCTTCCAGCGCCAGCATCAGCGAGCGGTTGTCGATATTGTAGCCGAAGGCGTCGAGCGCGATTTCGTGACAGGAGAACCGGACCTCCGGCGCGCGGAACAGCCGGCCGGTGTCGTCGACGAGGCGCATGACCTCCAGAGCGGCGGCCTTGTCCCTGCAGCGGGACCATACGTCGAGCGTCTCCAACAGCTCGACGGAGGCGCCGAGCAGCGCGGTGGTGCGATTGTCGGCATAGGGAACGCGCCGCGCCACCAGTGCGGTCCGGGCACCCGCCTGCGCCAGCGCGATCGCTGCGGCAAGTCCGGCCGGTCCGCCGCCGATCACGGCGGCGTCATGGAGTGTCGATGCGTCTGTCATGGAACGACAAATGACACGCTCCGCGGCAAATTCAAGCCCGCTGATCGTGCCTGATTTTATGACGGATTGTGCGACCGGGCGCCGCAATGGCGGATGTGCAAACCGGCCTCATTCTGATAGCAGAAGCCATGGATACCCAGCAGGATTCCCTGAAGCCGAAACCGGCGATCCGCGCCGCGGCCTTCTCGGTGCACATCTTTACCGCGTTCGGCGCGGCGATCGCGCTATTGGCGATGCTGGAGGCCGTGCGCGAGCACTGGGCGGCGATGTTTCAATGGCTGGGCCTCGCCCTGATCATCGACGCGATCGACGGGCCGATCGCGCGCCGGCTCGACGTCAAGAACGTGCAGCCGAACTGGTCGGGCGACGTGCTCGATCTCGTGGTCGACTTCGTCACCTATGTCTTCGTGCCGGCCTACGCGATCGTGGCGAGCGGCCTGCTGCTGCCGGTCGCGGCTCCCTTGCTCGGCGTCGCCATCATCGTCACCAGCGCACTATATTTCGCCGATCTGCGCATGAAGGCGGACGACAATCATTTCCGCGGATTCCCGGCACTGTGGAATGCGGCTGCGTTCTATCTGTTCCTGCTGCACTGGCCGCCGCTGTGGTCGACGCTGCTGGTGGCCGCGCTCGTCGTGCTGACCTTCGTGCCATTCCACGTGCTGCATCCGGTCCGCGTCGTGCGGCTGCGCTGGCTGACGATGTCGCTGATCGCGATCTGGGCGCTGCTCGCCCTCTACGTGCTGGAGATGGATTTCCGCGTCGGCGCCGGCGTCACCGTCGCGCTCTGCGCGATCGCGCTCTGGATCAGCTTCAGCGATGCATTAATACGATTGGTAAGATCCTTCGCATGATGCATCTGTTGACCAGTCCCGAAGCCTGGGCCGCGTTGCTCACCCTGACCGCGCTCGAGATCGTGCTCGGCATCGACAACGTCATCTTCCTGTCGGTGATCGTCTCGCGCATCCCCCAGCAGCAGGCGGACCGCGCCCGCAAGATCGGACTCGCTCTCGCGCTGGTCTTCCGCATCATGCTGCTCAGCGTCCTGGTCTGGCTGATCGGCCTGACCGCGCCGGTCTTTTCATTCAAGGGTTCGGACTTCTCCTGGCGCGACCTCATCCTGATCGGCGGCGGCCTGTTCCTGATCGCGAAGGCGACGCACGAGATCCACGCCGAGGTCGAGGCCGATGACGGCGAGGGCGATCAGAAATCCGGCGGCAGCGCCTTCTTCTGGGTGATCATCCAGATCATCGTCATCGACATCGTGTTCTCGCTGGATTCGATCATCACCGCGATCGGCATGGCGCAGGACATCGAGATCATGGTCGCGGCGGTCGTGATCGCCTGCCTGATCATGTACATTTCGTCGGGCCCGGTGTCGCGCTTCGTCGCGGAGCATCCGACCACGAAAATGCTGGCGCTGGCCTTCCTTGTGCTGATCGGCGTCGCGCTGGTCGCGGACGGATTCCAATTCCACATTCCGCGCGGCTACATCTATTTTGCAATTGCGTTCTCGGCGGCCGTCGAATTCTTCAACGTGCTGGCCAAGCGCAACCGCAGGAAGACCAGCAAGTCGTCGGTTTAGACGTTTCAGCTACATCGAGTTGACAAGGCGGGCGCGATGTCTTTCGCTGGCCTTTGAGAAGAGGAGGTCAGGTGATGACCAAAGCGGTCCGTGTGCACAAGGTTGGAGGCCCCGAAGCCCTGGTCTACGAGAGCGTCGATGTCCCGGCGCCCGGCCCCGGCGAGGTGCGCATCCGCCAGCATGCGGTCGGCCTGAACTTCATCGACGTCTATTACCGCACCGGCCTCTACAAGGCGCCGGGGCTGCCCTTCATTGCCGGCAACGAGGCCTCGGGCGAGGTCATCGCCGTCGGGCCCGGCGTGACGCATTTCCATCCCGGCGATCGCGTCGCCTACTACCACAATCTCGGAGCCTATACCGGCGAGCGCAATCTTCCCTGGGAGAAGCTGGTCAAGCTGCCCGATCACATCACCCACGAGCAGGGCGCCGTGCTGATGCTCAAGGGCCTGACCGTCTGGTATCTCCTGCACAAGACCTTCAAGGTCGAGCCGCATCACCGCGTGCTGATCCATGCCGCGGCCGGCGGCATCGGCCTCTTGGCCTGCCAATGGGCGAGGGCGCTCGGAGCCCACGTCATCGGCACGGTCGGCTCACGCGAAAAGGCCGAGCTCGCCGAGGCCAATGGCTGCGATCACGTCATCCTCTACAACGAGGAGGACTTCGTCGCGCGCGTCAAGCAGATCAGCCGCAACGAAGGCTGCGACGTCGTCTATGACGGCGTCGGCAAGGCGACCTTCCCGGGCTCGCTGTCCTGCCTGAAGCCGCGCGGCATGTTCGTCTCCTTCGGCAACGCCTCCGGCCCGGTGCCGCAGTTCTCGATCGCCGAGCTCAACAATCACGGCTCGCTGTTTGCGACGCGGCCGAAGCTCAACGATTACGTCGGCACGCGCAAGGAGCTGCTCGAAGGCGCCGACACGCTGTTCGCCGCCGTCATCAACGGCAAGCTGCACGTGCCGATCAACCACGCCTACGCGCTGAAGGATGCCGCGAAGGCGCATATCGATCTCGAGAGCCGCAAGACCACGGGGGCTTCGATTTTGAAGCCGTAGGTTCACCGATATTGCCGTAAGGGCCGACACGGCTCTCGTAGGGTGGGCAAAGGCGCACTTGCGCCGTGCCCACCATTTCTGAGTGGTGGGCACGCTCCGCTTTGCCCACCCTACGGCGCTGCCTCGGGGGCCCGAAACTCGCCTTACGCCACGCGCCGTGCTGCGCCGGCCTTGGTCAAGATCCCGTCGAGACAATCGATCATCTCGGCGATCTCTGCCCTCGTGACGTTCAGCGCCGGCATGAAGCGCAGCGTGTCGAGCTGCGGCGCGTTGAGAAGCACGCCTTCCTCGAACGCCTGCGCGACGATGCCGGGCGCGATCGGCAGCTTGAGGTCGAGCGCGAGCAGCAGCCCGCGTCCCCGCACGCCGCCGAGCCCGTGCCGGGCCGAGACCTTCTGCAGCTCGCTTTCGAGCAGCAGGCCGGTCTCGGTGACCTGTTTCAGGAAGTCGGGCTTGCTGACCTCCTCGAGCACCGCGAGCCCCGCCGCGCACATGATCGGGTTGCCGTTGAACGTGCCGCCCTGGTCGCCGTGCTCGAAGCAGGAGGCATGTTCGGTGGCAAGCAAGGCGGCGAGCGGCACGCCGCCGCCGATGCCCTTGCCGAGCGTCATGATGTCGGGCGCAATCCCGGTGTGCTCGTAGTGGAAGAGTTTTCCGGTCCGGCCCATGCCGGTCTGGATCTCGTCGAAGATCAGCAGTAGGCCATGCGCCTGGGTGAGCGCGCGCAGCGCTTGCAGGAACTGATCGGTCGCTGGCCACACGCCTGATTCACCCTGGATCGGTTCGAGCATGACCGCGACGGTGTTGTCATTGATCAAGCTCTCGACCGAGGCGATGTCGTTGAGCTTCGCCTTCTTGAAGCCTGCGACCTTCGGCTCGAACAGCGGCTCGAACGCCTTCTTGCCCGAGGCCGACATCGTCGCCAGCGTTCGGCCATGGAAGCCGCCTTCGAAGCTGATGATCTCGAACGCGCCGCCTTTGTGCAGGGTGCCATATTTGCGCGCGAGCTTGATCGCGCCCTCGTTGGCTTCCGCGCCGGAATTGGCAAAGAACACCTGGTCGAAGGCGCTGTTCGCGACCAGCGCTTCGGCAAGCTTCAGGCTCGGCTCGTTGTAGAAGGCCGGGCTCGGCGTCAGCAGCCGCCTGGCCTGTGCGGAAAGCGCGTCGGCGATCACGGACGGGGAGTGGCCGAGGCAGTTCACGGCCCAGCCCTGCACGAAATCGAGATAGCGCTTGCGGCCATCGTCCCAGAGGTAGGAGCCCGCACCGCGGACGAACACGGCCTTGGGCCGTGCGGTGATGTCCATCAGCGCGTCATACGGATGCGTGGTCATGTCGAACTCCTCTGGAGGCGGGTGGAAAACGGGCGCAAAAAGCAGAAAGGCCGCACCTTGCGGGTGCGGCCTTCTCGAAAACTTCAGCTGAATTCAGTGGTTCAGCGGCGTCGTCGGACATGGCGCACCCTCTCATCGTCGCGGGAGCGACGACGGAGCATTTCGGTGCGCAGGTTGGTCCGGGAATTGATCATGGGGCGGGTCCCTACAGCCGAATGGCAGGGCTTGTCAAGCGGTCGTTTTTTTGCAAACCACCCGCCTGGCGTGCATCGATCAGGTCCATCTTCGTTGCCCAAGAGGCTTACTCGACGCCGTAATGTGCGAACTCATCGGCGATCCCAGCGTTGATCGCTTTCGCTGCCGCGATGTCGCGCTCGGCGCCTTCGTTGTCGCCCTTCTTCCGCTTTGCGAGCCCACGGCCGTAGAGCGAGCTGTCGTACGCGGGCTTGGTGCTCAGTGCCGCGTCGTAGTCCGCAATCGCCGCGTCGAGATTGCCGAGCTTGAGGTAGGTGAGGGCTCGGCTGTCCAGCGTATAGGGATCGTTGGGGGCCATCTTCAGCGACTGATCGCAGTCGGCCAGCGCCTCCTGCAGACGGCCGAGGATCGCGCGCGTCATGCAGCGCGAATTGAATGCGCCGGGATCGCTCGCATTGGCCTTGATCGACCGATCGTAATCCTCCAGCGCCAGCGCATAATCGTGCGCATCGAAATACATGTTCGCGCGCGCATAGAAATCGCGGTCGTTGTTCGGGCTGAGCTGCAGCGACTTGGCGAAGTCAGCCAGCGCGCGGACCCGGTCGCCGCGATCGCGGTAGACGCGTGCGCGGTTGCCGTAAGCCGGGCCGTAGTTCGGGTTGAACTTGATCGAGAGATCGAAATCCGCAAGCCCGCGCTCGTCCTCGCCGTGGTTGCGATAAGCGGTGCCGCGGTTGAAATAGGCCAGCGCGAATTTCGGGTCGAGCTTGATGGCCTGATCGTAGTCGACGATTGCGCGCTCGTAGTCGTTCTTGTCGATGAGGGAGTTGCCGCGGTTGTTGTAGTAGAGCGGGTCGCGGGCGTTCAGCCGGATGGCGCGCGTGTAGTCGGCAATGGCGTGATCTTTCTCGCCGAGATCGTCATGGGCAATCCCCCTGTTGTACCAGAGGTCGGAATGCCGAGGATTGAGCTCGATCGCACGGTCGAAGTCCACCAGCGCACGCGCGGCGTCACCCTTTCGCCGAAGCATCTCGCCGCGATTGGCGAGCGCATGCACATCTTTGGGATTGGCCTTGAGCACGGCCGAGCAGCCCTCGATGCGCTGCTCCTCGCGGCCCGCGTCGTCGTCCTCATAGCACCATTGGCGCAGCTGTGCGGCTGAGGGGGATCGCGCCGCAGCGGGGGCGGATAGCGCGAGCAGGGCCATCGTAAGGCCGATGGCCGACAGCTTGAACCAAATTGCTGATGTTTCGTCGTATTCCATTTGCGACCGCGTCGAAACCATTGCGCCTCTAGCGCGTTTGTGATCGAAGGACGCGACTTGGTTCGAACCGGACGCAATTCGGGCGAGACCAAGGGGGACGGGACCAACCAGACAGTTTTCAGCCTTGTCCGATACGCCTTATCCCATCGACCTCGACAGCATTCGCGGCGCATTTCCGCCGGGTATCGAAGCGCCGCCGCTGCTTGTCGACTTTGCCACCTGGCTCAAGGGGCGTCCCTGGGGCAGCGTCGGCTGCTTCTCGCTGCAGGGGCAATTCTCGGATCACGCGCCGATCACCGACGGCAGTCCCTTGCGGGACAGGTTTTCGCTGTTCATGCGGCTGCCGGACGGCTCGGCCGTCGGCGGCTGGTACGGCGCCGGTCTCGACCGCGACAATCCGCCGATCGTGGGACTGGGATCGGAGGGCGACTACGAATTGCTGGCGCCGAGCCTCGACGGCCTGCTCGCCAAACTGACATCGCAACAATTCGACAATGCCTGGAGCGATCTCAAGCCGCATGACGAGGTCGAGCCGCAGACGGTCGAGCTCGCGCAATGGCTGGCCGGACGGCCGCTCGGCGAGCCGGCGACGCCCGACGACAATTCGTCGGAACTGCCCGATTTCCGCGGCTTCATGGAAAAATGGAGCCGGGATCGCGAAGATTACTGGGCCAATCACCGCCTGATGGCCGAGCTCGGCTGGCGGCTGGCTGCCCATCTGCCCAAGGGCAAGAAGCCCTGGGACCGGACGAGATTCGAGATCGCGATCGTCGGCAAGCAATACGAGGCGTGCGTGCTCTCGCACGGACCACAGCCGTTCGAGGAAGCCGCCTCGATCGAATCCCTGCTGCGCGACCTGCGCGAGGAGATGCGCCGCGCCCAGCCCGAGCTTGGCCTGTGGTACGCGATGAATTTTGGGCTCTATGCCGACGGCCGCGTCATGCCGAATTTCGAGTACGACGTGCGCCCGACCATCGCCGGCGAGCCGGCGACCTTGTCCGAAGCGCAGGCCGATCTCACCCGCGCCCCGCGCCCGGAGCGCTGGGTGCCGAAATGGCTGACGGAAGCCTGAAGCCTCGGAATTCCGCGGCGCTGCCGTGCAGTCGGTACGCCGAGACCTTCCGCTGTCGCACCATCAGTGCGTTGTAACTCTTGCTTGACCTCGCGGGAACGGCACCTTTCGAACCCCCTTGACTTAGAGCGCGCTCGAAGGGGTATCTGTACGTGCGTCAGTACGAGAACGGGCACAAATGAAGATCGGCGACCTTGCAAGACGAACCGGCTTGTCGACTCACACGCTGCGCTACTATGAGCGCATCGGGCTGCTTCCATACGCTGACCGGGATCGCTCCGGTCAACGTGATTTTGACGCATCAATCCTCACATGGATCGAATTCCTCGGTCGGCTCAAGACCACCGGAATGCCAATCCGGGACATGTTGCGTTACGCGGCGCTTCGTGACGACGGCGACGCCACTGGGCCAGCCCGGCGGCAGATGCTGGAAATCCATCGAGAACAGGTTCGCACGCAGATTGCCGAACTCCAGGAATGCCTGCTCGTCCTTGATACCAAGATCGCCGGCTACGCCGGCGACGAACAGAGGACGAAGGAAAATGACGCACGCCCCAACACACGCCGAAAGCCGCTTCGATCGCGGCCAGCGGGCCCTGTCACGCATTGACGGCAAGGCCGGCGAAAAGGTCGTCGCCTCACTCGCCGACATCGCTCCGGATTTCGCACGCTACGTGATCGAGTTTCCCTTCGGCGACATCTACTGCCGCCCGGATCTCGGCCTGCGCGATCGAGAGATCGCGACGATCGCCGCGCTGACGGCACTCGGAAATGCCGCGCCTCAGCTCAAAGTGCATATCGAGGCGGGGCTGAACGTCGGGCTTTCTCGCGACGAGATCGTGGAGATCATGATGCAGATGGCCGTCTATGCGGGGTTCCCGGCGGCGCTGAACGGGCTGTTCGCGGCCAAGGAGGTGTTCGCCGCGCAGGACGGACAGCAGACGTCGGGAGACGCGACGTAACGGACTTGCGCCAAACATTCCGTCTGCTTGGCAGCCTGGGCATTGCGGCCTCCCGCACGCCTTGCCCCGGCGTCCGGAACGCTCGGTGCCGAAATGGCTGGCGTAAGCCTAATCGCGACTTCGCACTTGCGCCCGGCGCGCGCTTGGTGATGCTGCCTCAGGCAGTTCGGTGGTACCAGGGGCACAGTTGATCAGATCAATACAGTTCGAGAGGATTGGCGCTGCGCCGACGTTTCCCGGTTTCTCGCTTGCCGCGAGCGGGGTTGCGGGCGAATCGCTGCTGTTCTTGTACGTCGAGGACGCCGGACGTGACGCCGTGTTCGAGAGCGATCATGGTGGTATCGGCTCGCTTCCGCGAGCAAGAATGGACGGTCTAAAGCGATTTCGACTCCTGCGGGAAAACGTCGGGTCGGTCCAGTCGATCGACTTGCCGCCACTCGATATCGCGTTTCCGAAGGTGGACATGTTTCCCGACGGCCGCCTCCTGCTGGCCGGTACAAGGTGCAACTGGCGGGGCGCGAAGGACTACGATCTGAACGGAGTCGTCTTTGATCCCCGTACTGGGCGGCCGCGGCCGGATCTGGGTGGGGTATTTCGACGAGGGCATTTTTGGAAATTATGGATGGGGGCATCCGGGCCCGGCGCCGGTCGGGCAGGCCGGGCTGGTCTGCTTCTCGGCTGTTGGGGAGAAGATCTGGGAGTTTCCGAACGATGCGGGCCCGGCGATTTATGATTGCTACGCGCTGAATGTGTCCGGAGCGGAGGCTGTCATTTTCTCCTACCCGGATTTCCCGATCTGCAGGATAAGCGCGGACTTTCAATTGACCTCGAAGCGCACGAAGCTTCGCGGCTGCCACGCGTTCGCAATGTCCGAGGCGGAGATTCTGTTTTCAGGGCAATATGACGATCCACCCGATGTGGCCTACATCGGACGATTGGATCGAGACGGGACTATCCTTGTCAGGCGAGCACGCCTGTTGATGCCCGACGGCTCGGGCCGCCCGCCCGGCCGATTGCAGGGCCGCGGAAAGCGTCTTTATCATTTCGGCAAGGATGGCGTTTACCGGGCGATCGTGGACTAAAGGCCGTTGGCGACCGCCGTCAGAACCCCGCGACGCTGCCGTGCAGATCATACTGGTCGGCGCGCTCGATCTTGGCGGTGACGATCTCGCCGACGCGCAACGGGCGGCGGCTCGTCAGGTACACCGCGCCGTCGATCTCCGGCGCATCGGCCTTGGAGCGGCCCTTGGCGACGGTCGGGCCGACCTCGTCGATGATGATCTGCTGGCGCGTGCCGACCTTGCGCCTCAGCCTGCGCGCGGAGATCTTCTGCTGCCGGGCCATCAGCGCGTTGTAGCGCTCCTGCTTGACCTCTTCCGGCACTGGGTTCTCGATCGCGTTCGATGTCGCGCCCGCAACCGGCTCGTATTTGAAGCAGCCGAGCCGATCGATCTCGGCCTCATCCAGCCAGTCGAGCAGATAGGCAAAATCGGCGTCGGTCTCACCGGGGAAGCCGACGATGAAGGTCGAGCGCAAGGCAAGATCGGGACATTCCTCGCGCCAGCGCTTGATCCGCGCCAGCGTCTTGTCCTGCGCCGCCGGACGCTTCATCGCCTTCAGCACCTCCGGGCTCGCATGCTGGAACGGGATGTCGAGATAGGGCAGCACCTTGCCCTCATTCATCAGCGCGATGACCTCGTCGACATGCGGGTAGGGGTAGACATATTGCAGCCGGACCCATGCGCCGAGCTCGCCGAGCTCGCGCGCGAGATCGAGGAATTTGGCGCGGACCTGGCGGTCCTTCCACGGGCTCTCGGCATATTTGAGATCGACGCCATAGGCCGAGGTGTCCTGCGAGATCACCAGCAGCTCTTTCACGCCGGCGCCGACCAGGCGCTCGGCCTCGCGCAGCACGTCATTGGCCGGGCGCGAGACGAGGTCGCCGCGCAGCTTGGGAATGATGCAGAAGGTGCAGCGGTTGTTGCAGCCTTCGGAGATCTTCAAATAGGCGTAGTGGCGCGGCGTCAGCTTGATGCCCTGCGGCGGCACCAGATCCATATGCGGATTGTGGGCGGGCGGCAGCGCGCGGTGCACGGCGTCGAGCACGCTTTCATATTGCTGCGGACCGGTGATCGAGAGCACGCCGGGATAGGCCTGCTCGATCTGCTCGGGTTCCGCGCCCATGCAGCCGGTCACGATGACCTTGCCGTTCTCGGCCATGGCCTCGCCGATCGCCGAAAGCGATTCCTGCTTGGCGCTGTCGAGGAAGCCGCAGGTGTTGACGATGACGATATCGGCCCCGTCATGCTTGCGGGCGAGCTCGTAACCCTCCGCGCGCAGGCGCGTGATGATGCGCTCGGAATCCACCAATGCCTTGGGACACCCGAGTGATGTGAATGAAATGCGCGGCGCTCTGTCCATATAATCGCCTGGAGCCTATCTGAATTGTCTGGATTTGCGATCCAAGTAATTGAACCGATGGCGAAATTCAATAACTAACGTATGCGGCGCGATACTAAAGCAGTGCTCGCGCGTATTTGGCGTGATCGGCCAGTCACTAGGACGGTATGGACTGACTGAGGGTTCCTAATCTGGAAACTCATTCGGGATCGAGCGAGTGGAGGATCCGAGGTGAATTGGTCGAACATACCCGTTTTGGTTGTTGTTCTGATTTGCTTCAATCCACGGAGCTTAATTGCGATGCGCCGTTTCATCTTCGGCTTGGCTTTCGTTACCCTTTCTTATGGCGCGATGTTTCCGGCGCGAGCTGAAGTCGACAAGATCATCCACGTCTGCGATCGGCAAGAACGATTGTGTCCGGAATTCAGGCCACGCGTGAAAGCACCTGATGGGTGGGCGAGGGACGAGGCCGCGAGTCTCAAGTATGGCGCCTCAATGTTCGTGCCTAACGGGAGGAAATTCGGAAAAGCAAAATCAATCATCTATGCCGAAGGCCGCTACAACAAGGATCGGACCGAATTGGTTCAATGGGTCGCAGCCAGCGATCGGGATTGGACGGCGACATCCGGCAAAAATGCCAAGATCACCACGCTTCCCTCGGTCAACCCGAAGGTCATCATCAACCGCTACGACAATCCGTCCCTGAAGGACCAGCCGATCGAAGTAATCGCGCATTACGCCGATCTCGACAAGGACGGCAATTCTTACGTCGTGCGGCTAGCGGTCTCCGGCCTCAACGAGACGGCGGTGCTGGCTGCCGTGCCACTTCTCGACAAGATGATCGTTGGCGCGAAGATTCCGTGACGGCACAAGCCCAGATGACAGCCGCCTTCGGGCGGCTTTTTCTTTGGGGAGCAGCGCGGCTCGAAAAGTCTACATTCGTTGTCTCAGGAGCACCCGAGCGACACGAAGCTGACCTTGGGCGCAGCCGTCTGATCCATATCTGATCTGCCTGATTGACCGGCCTGAGCTAGTCCCAATTGCCCACAATTACAACCCTTTGCAGGGCGTTCCGGCGTGCTATGGATGAATCACCTGTCGTGAGTGAGCTATGAGCGCCGAACAGTCGCCCAAAATCGTGATCGTCGACGAAAGCCCGATCCGCGCTGCGATCCTGGAGGAAGGATTGCGGGAGGCCGGATTCACGCAAGTGGTCCATATCCGCGAGATGCAGAGCCTGCTCGCCCGTATTTATGCGGTCGACCCCGATATCATCCTGATCGATCTCGAAAACCCCAGCCGCGACGTGCTGGAGGCGATGTTCCAGGTCAGCCGCGCCGTGAAGCGGCCGATCGCGATGTTCGTCGACCAGAGCGATTCAGCCTCGATCCAGGCCTCGGTCGAGGCGGGGGTATCCGCCTACATTGTCGACGGACTGAAGAAGGAGCGCATCAAGCCGATCCTCGACCTCTGCGTGTCCCGCTTCAACGCCTTTGCCAAGCTCCAGGAGGAGCTCGAGCGCACCAAGTCGCAGCTCGAGGACCGTAAGATCATCGAACGCGCCAAGGGCATCCTGATGAAGGTGAAGGGCCTCACCGAGGACGAGGCCTACGTGCTGCTGCGCTCCACCGCGATGCGCGAGAAGAAGAAAATCGGCGAGATCGCGCAGTCGATCATCACCGCGTCGGAGATGCTGAAATGACTGCTCCCCTCCGCATCGGGTTCATCCCGCTGGTCGATGCCGCCGCGCTGATCGTCGCCGTCGACAAGGGATTTGCCGCCGCCGAAGGGCTCGAGATCGAGCTCGTGCGCGAGGTCTCCTGGTCCAACGTCCGCGACAAGCTCAATATCGGCCTGTTCGACGCGGCTCATCTGCTCGCGCCCGTGGCGATCGCGTCCTCGCTCGGGCTCGGTCACGTCAAGGTGCCGATCGCCGCGCCCTTCAGTCTCGGCATCAACGGCAACGCGATTACGGTGTCGCCGGCGCTTCATGCCGCGCTGATGGAGGAGATCGACGGCGACCGTTTTGATCCGATGGCCACGGCGAAGGCGCTGGCGAAGGTGGTTGCCAAGCGGCGCAAGCTAGGTGCCGAACCGCTGACCTTCGGCATGACCTTTCCGTTCTCGACCCACAATTATCAGCTTCGGTTCTGGATGGCGGCGGCCGGCGTCGATCCCGACGAGGACGTGCGCCTCGTGGTGCTGCCGCCGCCCTACATGGTCGACAGCCTCAAGAGCGGCCATGTCGATGCGTTCTGCGTCGGCGCGCCCTGGAATTCGATTGCGGTCGATCTCGGCATCGGTCACATCCTGCATTTCGTCTCCGACATTCTGGTGCGCGCGGCGGAGAAGGTGCTCGCGGTGCGCCAGACCTGGGCCGACAAGAATCCGGATGTGGTCGCTGCGCTGGTGCGCGCAGCGGTGAAGGCCGCCGAGTTCATCGAGAGCCCTGCGAACCTGACCGAGGCGGCACAGATCCTGGCGCAGCCCGAGCGGATCGGTGTCGATGCCGAGGTGATCCAGCGCTCGCTCGTCGGCCGCCTGAAGATCTCGCCCGAGGGCGAGGTGCGCGAAAGCGGCCGCTATCTCCTGGTGGGGCGGGAAGAGGCGGGGCGGCCCGATCCGGTCCAGGCCGCCTGGCTCTATGCGCAGATGGTGCGTTGGGGGCAGACGGCGCTCAATCCGGAGGGCGTCAAGACGGCGATGGCCGTGTTCAGGCCCGACCTCTACGATGCGGCCCTCGGCCGCCGGCCGCCCGAGCAGGCTCCCGCCGCGTTCGGGGCATTCGCCGGGCCCGTCTTCGATCCCGACAACATCCGGGGACATCTCGAGGCCTTCGAGGTCGGGCGTTGGAAGGCCTGATTCGAGACTGCGCCTTTTTTAGGCAATCCATCTCATTGCCCAAAGTTTGGTCCGGCTGCCCGAATTTCGTTAGAGTGCGCCGCCCGGGATTTCCCGGGGAGCGCCTAAGCATCTGAAATAGGGACATTTCCATTTTGGCCAAGCTGGCACGCAACTTGAATGTTGCAGTGCGGCCAGCTTGTCACAGGTGCCTGCTGAGCCGAGTCCCGCAGCAACGAAGCTGATCGGACCGTCGGGTAACGAAGCCGGCTCCTAAGGGCCAGCCCAGTTCCTCGCGGGTCGCGCCAATGTCCGTCGATGCCACCCAGGTGGCCGCAGGAGCTTCGTTACCGACCATGAAAATCGATACGCTCGCAGTCGACTTTACCGACGAGCAGAAACGCTATCTCGAAGGTTTTACGACCGGTCTGCAGATCAGCCGGGTCGGTCGTGGTCTCGGCGGTGGAGGCAGCGCCGGCAAGGCGAACGCCGAGCCTGTTGGTCCCGATGCCTTGCACATCAAGGCGCAGGACAAGGTGATCGCGTCGGGCAAGAAGCTCGCCGACCAGGAGAAGTTCAAGCGCGACGAGCATCCCTTCGATGCTTATCCGCGGCTTCGCCAGCAAGCGCTCGACAACACGCCGCCGAGCCCGGCGGATAATTTCCGCTGGCGCTATTACGGCATCTTCTATGTCGCGCCGACGCAGGACTCCTACATGAGCCGCCTGCGGATTCCGAACGGCATCATGAAGCATTGGCAGATGTCGGGCCTTGCCGATCTCGCCGACGAGCTCTGCGGTCCCTACAGCCACGTCACGACGCGTGCCAATCTCCAGCTTCGCGAGATCCCGCCGAAGAACGCCGTGAAGCTGATCGAGGGTATCCAGGACCTCGGCCTGTGCTCGCGCGGCTCCGGCGCCGACAACATCCGCAACGTGACGGGCACGCCGACCGCGGGCGTCGATCCGCAGGAAATCATCGACACGCGGCCCTATGCTCGCGAATGGCACTACCACATCCTCAACGATCGCTCGCTCTACGGCTTGCCGCGCAAGTTCAACGTCGCCTTCGACGGTGCCGGCAGGATCGCGGTGCTCGAGGAGACCAACGACATCGCCTTCACGGCGTATGAGGTGAAGGAAGGCTTCGGCGTCGAGCCCGGAATCTGGTTCCGCCTCGGCCTCGGCGGCATCACCGGCCACAAGGACTTTGCAAAATATTCCGGCATCATCGTCAAGCCGGAGCAGGCGACGGCCGTCGCCGACGCCATCGTGCGCGTGTTCATCGACCATGGCGACCGCACCAACCGCAATAAGGCGCGGCTGAAATACGTGCTCGACGCCATGGGCCATGACGGCTTTCTGAAGCTCGTCGAGGAACGGCTGAAGACGCCGTTCACGCGCGTGCCGGAAGAGGCGTTCGCGCCTCGGCCCGCGGCGGACCGCATGGCGCATGTCGGCGTACACAAGCAGAAGCAGGACGGCCTCAGTTGGATCGGCGTGTCGCTGCCCCTCGGCAAGCTCACCTGTGACCAGATGCGGGGCCTCGCCAAGGTCTCGCGCGACCTCGGCGACGGCGATATCCGCCTCACGGTCTGGCAGAACCTGTTGATATCAGGGGTGGGCGATGAGAACGTCGAACTCGCCATCGCGGCGATCAAGCAGATCGGGCTCGCGGTCGAGGTCTCGCACATCCGTGCCGGCCTGATCGCCTGCACCGGCAATGCCGGCTGCCGTTTCGCGGCGTCCAACACCAAGCGCAGCGCGGCCGAGATCGGTGATTGGTGCGAGCCGCGCGTCGCCATGGACAAGCCGGTTAACATCCACGTCACCGGCTGCCACCATTCCTGCGCACAGCATTACATCAGCGACATCGGCCTGATCGGTGCGCGCGTGCCGGTGAACGAGGACGACACGGTCGAGGGCTATCACCTCTTCACGGGTGGCGGGTTCGGCCCCGACGCCGATGTCGGGCAGGAGGTCTATCACGACCTCAAGGCCGAGGACGCGCCGAAGACGGTCGAAGGACTGCTCAAGGCCTATATCGTCCATCGCTCGTCGCCCGACGAAACCTTCCTGTCCTTTGCGCGCCGTCATGACGGCGAAACGCTGCGCAAGCTTGCCGATGCACAGGTGTCCGCATGAACCAGATCACGCCTCCGCCGAAACTCGAGATCATTCCCGCCAGCGCACCGTTTTCCGATGCGCAGCGCTCCTGGCTGAACGGCTTCTTTGCCGGGCTGCTGTCGCCTGATGTCGCCGCGCCGCTGTCGGCGGAGCAGGGCGCCGCCGTCATGCAAGGCGCAGCCGGTGACGGTGACGACGGTGAAGCACCGTGGCACGACCAGACCATGCCGATTGCCGACCGCATGAAGCTCGCCGAGGGTCGCCCGGTGCGTCGCAAGATGATGGCGGCGATGGCGCAGCAGGATTGCGGGCAGTGCGGCTACAATTGCCACGACTATTCGGAAGCGATCGCGGGCCGCAGCGAAGCCCGGCTCAATCTCTGCGTTCCCGGCGGCAAGGAAACCGCGCGGATGCTGAAGTCGCTGTATGAGGAGCTGGACAAGGCTCCGGCGGCCAAGGCGTCTGACAAGACGGACGCGGTGGCCGCGCCGGCCGTGACCGTGACGATCGCAGAGCCGGGCCGCTCGCGCGACAATCCGGTTGCCGCGACTTTCCTGTCGCGCCGTCTTCTCAACAAGGGCAAGTCCGAGAAGGAGACCTATCACGTCGAGTTCGATCTCTCCGAGAGCAAGCTCGACTACGTCGTCGGCGACAGTTTTGGCGTGTTTGCGCGCAACGAGGTCGGCCTCGTCGACCAGATTATCGCGCTGCTCGGCGCCTCCCACACCACCAAGGTCAACGGCAAGACGCTGCGCGAGGTGCTGATCGACGACGTCTCGCTGTCGCCGGCGCCCGACACGCTGTTCGAGCTGATCTCCTTCATCACCGGCGGCGCGCAGCGCGAGAAGGCGCGGGCGCTGGCGCAGGGCGAGGATCCCGACGGCGATGCCGCCACCCTGGACGTCATGGCGGCGCTGCAGAAGTTTTCCGGGACGCGGCCGCATCCGGAGGCCTTCGTCGAAGCGCTGGAGCCGCTCCAGCCGCGGCTCTATTCGATCTCGTCCTCGCACAATGCGACGCCCGGAAAGCTGTCGCTGACCGTCGATTCCGTGCGCTACGTCGTCGGCAAGCGCAAGCGCCTCGGTGTCGCCTCGACCTTCCTCGGTGAGCGCATCGGCGAAGGCGAGAATCTCAAGGTCTATGTGCAGAAGGCGCACGGTTTCGGCCTGCCGCAGGACCCGAAGACGCCTGTGATCATGATCGGCCCCGGCACCGGCATTGCGCCGTTCCGCGCCTTCCTGCTCGACCGCAAGGCCACCGGCGCGCCCGGCAAGAACTGGCTGTTCTTCGGCCATCAGCGCAGCGATTGCGACTTCTTCTACCAGGAGGAGCTCAACGCGATGAAGACCTCGGGGCTGCTGACGCGTATGTCGCTGGCCTGGTCGCGCGACGGCGAGAAGAAGTTCTATGTGCAGGACCGCATGCGCGAGGTCGGCCGCGAGGTGTGGACCTGGCTTGCCGAAGGCGCGCATCTCTACATCTGCGGCGATGCCAAGCGCATGGCCAAGGATGTCGAGCGCGCGCTGGTCGACATCGTCGCCCAGTTCGGCGCGCGTTCGACCGACGAAGCCGTCAGTTTCGTCGCCGAGCTCAAGAAGACCGGCCGCTTCCAGGCTGACGTGTACTAAGTCTAGCGTCACTCTACCGTCATCGGAGCCGGTTCCAACTGGCTCGGATTTGAACGAATAAGATTCTCGGAACCTGTACCTGGAGAGAATTTACCTCTGCGATGCGGCCTCCTCAAAGGAGGCGCATCGCTTTTTCCTCCGGCATCTTGCCTCCCGCCCAGGTTGATCCCTCATAATCCCGCAAATGGGGCCTTGGAGATCGACCATGCGCGAACTATCGGCGGAAGCCAGGCTGCATTTCTATGCGCGCTCGCTCTCGCGGCGGACTGGGGCGAGCATGCATCATTTCGCGCTCTACAGCGCGTTTGCCGTGATCGCGGCGATCGTGTTCGGCACGTTGTCGATACACCCGTTCTAAGATCTTGCTCGGTCTCGTAGGGTGGGCAAGCGAAGCGTGCCCACCGCCTGTCTCGATCATGCAGAGATCGTGGGCAGGGCGCTAGGCGCCTTTGCCCACCCTACGGCACCGATTGCGCATCACCCGCGCTTGAACGGCGCCACTTCGATCCCCGCATCCTTCAGGGCCTGACGCAAGGTCCGCGCGATCTCGACGGCGCCGTGCGTGTCGCCGTGGATGCACACCGTGTCCGTGCGCATCTTGATCACCTTGCCCGTCACCGAAACCACCGCGCCGTCCTGCACCATGCGCACCACGCGGTCGGCGATCGCCTTGGCGTCATGCAGCACCGCGCCGGGCTTTTTGCGCGAGACGAGGTTGCCGTCGTCCTCATAGGCGCGGTCGGCGAACACCTCGTGGACCATCGGCAGATTGGCGTCTTCGCCAGCCCTCACTAGCTTGGAGTTGGCAAGCACGACGAAGATCAGGCTGGGATCGACCGCCCTGATGCCGGCGGCGATCGCCTTCGCCGTCATGTCGTCCTCGCAGGCGACATTGGAGAGCGCGCCATGGGCCTTCACATGCGTGACCCTGTGGCCGGCCGCGGTCGCAATCGCCTGCAATGCGCCGATCTGGTAGGCGACCAGGTTCTCGATCTCGGACGCCTTCAGGCCCGCGATCGGATGGCGGCCAAAACCGTGCAGGTCGCGATATCCGGGATGGGCGCCGACCGAGACGCCGCGCGCCTTCGCCAGTTCCACCGTCCGGCGCATGATGTCGGGGTCGCCGGCATGGAAGCCGCAGGCGACGTTGACCGAGCTTGCCAGCTCGATCATCGCGGGGTCGTTGCCCATCTCCCACGCGCCAAAACCTTCGCCGAGGTCGCAATTGAGATCGATCGTCTTCATGGGTTGCTCTCCGCCTCTGGTCGTCGTGTCGTTTATGGCTCCGCCGTCACCTGCCAGGTTCCGGCATCCATGGCGCTCACAGCATAGCCCGCGACGTTGGCATCGCTGAGCGCCTCGATGTTGAGCGCGACGGTGTCGGCAGAGCGCAGGCGATCGGGCAGGTTGCGGATCAGTTGCGCGAACTTCTTCGCCTCGTCCTGCGCCTCGGCCATGCTGAGCGCCCTGAAGCGGAACGCGGTTCCCGCCGAGGTCTGGGCGAGGCGGCCGACATCGGCCGTGATCACGGTTGCGATCTTTGGATAGCCGCCGGAGGTGCCGCGGTCCATCATCAACGCGATCGGCGAGCCGTTGCCGGGCACCTGGATGCTGCCGTTGACGGTGCCGTCGGAGACGATGTTGTGGCCGTGCAGATGCTTGATGGCGGGGCCCTCGAGCCGGTAGCCCATGCGGTCGGAGGTCGCCGAGATCTTCCACTCGCTGCCCAGGAACAGCGCCTTGTTGGCGTCGTCGAACTCGTCGTCCTGCGGACCCAGCACGACGCGGATCGGACCGCTCATGGGCTTGGGCAGCTCGATGCGCAATTCGGGCGCACCGCTTGCGGCATTGACGCTGAATTCGTCGCCGGCCTGGAGCGGGCGCGGGTAGGGGCTGCCGAGGCCGGCGCGGGCATTCACCGCGAGACTTCCGAACACCATCTCGCCTTTGATGGCGCCTTCGATGGCGAGATACGTAAACGCGCCGCCGCGGGCAAAGCCCAACGTCAGCGTCTCGCCGTCCTTCAGCGTCACCGATGTGTCCATCGCGACCGGGTTTCCAGCGATGTCCGCATTGCGCGGCGCGCCTGAAATCGCCACGCGCACGGCGCCATCGCGCGCGGTGAACGCGGCGCCGAACGGGCCGATCTCGACGCTGGCCGCGAACGGCTCGTTGCCGACCAGCGTATTCGCCGCCGCCAGCGACAGCCGGTCCATCGCACCGCTCACCGTCAGGCCGTAGCGCTGCGCCCCCAGGCGCCCGCCATCCTGCACGGAGCTTGCGGGGCCGATGCTGGCGACGACGAGCCGGCTCATGCAAGCACCTGCTCGGCGACGATCTCTCCGGCTTCCGCAGCGCGGTCCAGCTCCTCGAAGGTCTTGTGGTCGATGGGGAAGAACGTCACGCGGTCACCGGGTTCGGTGAGGAAGGTCGGATTGCGGTGGAGCTGATAGGTTCTGACAGGCGTGCGGCCGAGCAGATGCCAGCCGCTGGGGGCGGCGAGGCACTGGATCCCGGCCTGGACGCCGCCGATTGAGATCGTGCCGGCGGGCGTCAACAGTCGCGGATTTTGTCGGCGCGACATGTGCAGGGATTTGTCGAGGCCGCTGAGATAGGACCAGCCCGGCGTGAAGCCGATCATGGCGACCTTGTAGTCGCCGCCCGCATGCCGGGCGACGATGTCGTCTGGCGTGGTGTTCAGCGCCTTGGCGACATCCTCGAGGTCGATGCCATGCTCGCCGCCATAGGCGACCGGGACGCGCCAGCGCCGCGCCTTGGTCACCGGCGGCGGCGGCTGAATGGCGATCGGCAGCAGCTTTTCGCCGAGCGTGTCGAAACCGATCCTGCCGGGATCGTAGTGCACCAGCAGCGAGCGATAGGTCGGCACAGTCTCGGTGATGCCGTCGATAGGATTTGCTGCGAGCGCCTTGTCCAGCGCCAGCACGCGCTGGTTGGCGTCGTAGTCGATGGTGCGGCTGAACTCGACCGTGACGGCGCTGTCGCCACTGGGCAGAAGGCGGGGCGGGGGGAGCGTCGCGGCCATTGAGCTGTCGAAGAGCTGTCGAAATCGGGCTTTTGCAGGAGCGGGCTCGAAGTTCCGCCTCACCCCTGCTTCGCGTAAATGCGCCCGCAAGTCCAATAAATTAATGCAGGAGGCCACGATAAGGCTTTGTTATCGCGTCGCATAACAGCCCACCGGCCCTGCATTATTGATAGCTCTTGGCCCTTGACGCAAAGCGTCCGGCTCGCAAGATGCGCCCGTTCTTTCCCGCCCATCCGGAGCTCGTCTGTTTCCATGTCGCTGTCCCCCGAAGCCCGCAAGATCCTCGCCGGCATCACCACTGCCACCATCACCACGGTCCTGCTGAAAAAGGGCCTGCGCAATGTGTGGATGCGGGGCGCGCGGCCGCTGCGCCCCGGCCTGCCGCGTCTGGTGGGGCCGGCCTTCACGCTGCGCTTCGTGCCCGCGCGCGAGGATCTGGCGACGCCGGAATCCTGGTCGTCGCCGATCTCGACCCGCACCGCGATCGAGGCGATGCCCGAGGGTTGCATCGCCGTGGTCGATGCCATGGGCATCACCGATGCCGGCATCTTCGGCGACATCCTCTGTGCCCGCATGATGAAGCGCGGCGTCACCGCGCTCGTCACGGATGGCGTCGTGCGTGACGTCGAGGGCACGCTCGGCACCAACCTGCCGGTGTGGTGCGACGGCTATGCCGCGCCGCCCTCCGTTGCCGGCCTGACCTTCGTCGGCTGGGGCGAGCCGATCGGCTGCGGCGGCGTTGCGGTGTTCCCGAACGACATCGTGGTCGCCGACCAGGACGGCTGCGTGCTGATCCCGCAGGCGATGCTCGACCACGTGCTCAACGAGGGCGTCGAGCAGGAGCGGATGGAGGCCTGGATCGTCAACGAGGTGAACAATGGCGCGGTGCTGCCGGGCCTCTATCCCATGAACGCCGAAACCAAGGCGCGTTACGCCGCCAGCAAGAAGTAACGGAAGCGAGGACCCCCATGGAGATCACTGTTGCCGGCACGCGACCGACCCGCCGCGCGCCCAAGGAAAACTTCACCGGCACCGTGTGGCAGGATCCCGTGATCATGGCGCCCGCGCCGGCACGGCTGAACTGCTCGCGCGTCGCGTTCGAGCCGGGGGCGCGCACCAACTGGCATCACCATCCGCTCGGGCAGACGCTGTATGTCATTTCCGGCGTCGGCCGCGTCCAGACCAAGGGCGGTCCTGTCAGGGAGATCCGTCCCGGCGACACCGTCTGGATTCCGCCGGGTGAGCTGCACTGGCACGGAGCCTCGCCGACCAACGGCATGTGCCACATCGCCATGCAGGAAGCGCTCGACGGCGTCTACTCGACCTGGCTGGAGCCGGTGACCGACGCCGAGTATGGGGCGGCGGTGGGTTGAGGCATTCGAGTCCCGGACAAGACGCATCGCCCGAAGGCGATGCGTCGCCGATCCGGGACCCAGAACTGCCGAACGAGCAAGGAAGCTGGGTCCCGGCTCGGCGCAGCAACGCTTCGCGCTGCTGCTTGTCCGGGACACAAGCCCTACATCCGTTCCGCCGTCCAGGTGCCCGTGCAGAGCGCACCGCGCCAGGTGCCGGAGCCCGAGGTGCCGCTGAGCCGGCCGAAGCCGACGGCGCGCTTGATGCCGGTGCTCAAGGTGACGTTGATGCTTCCGGCGTCCGCCACACGGCCCGATGCCGTCACCGCGGCGCTGGTCGATGCAATCTGCCCATTGTTGATGCCGATCGCGACGGTAGCGCCGTTGCCGCAGGTCTCGCTCGAGGACGAGATCCGCACGTTCCAGGCGCCGTCGAAGCTGGTCGAAGCTGCATTTGCCTGTCCGCAGAGCAGGGCGATGGCCGAGATCGCGGCAAAGATACCCTTGCAAAGAAGTCGCATGACACGCCCCATTGGCTGAACCTGGGGGAAATCGTGTCACGACGCGGGGCGGACCGATGTGAGGGGTGTCACGGATGCGGTCGGACGGTCCAACGCGATCGTGTCCTAGCGTCGCCGCATCGGTCTGGCAGAGGCGTGAAAGCAGGCGTTCGCGCCATCACCTTGCTTTCGCGGTGCGATTGATCACGCGCGCCAGCGAGACGGCGGAGTTTGTATCGACCAGAGGGGCCTTGCCGACTGTCTTTCGCAGTGCGAACGCCTCGGACGCAAAAAGCTTGTCCGGATCATCAGGGGCGTCCTTGATGCCGGTGAGCAGGCGGATTTGCATGCCCTTCAGGAGCTCTGTCACGGCCGGGTTGGCGATTGTCTTGTCGTTGGGGGCGGCCAGGAGTGCCTCTTCCCAGCCGCGGTGAGTATTTTTCGGCGTCACGCGCTCCACGAGCTTGTCGTAGCTGGTCTGGTAGGCGCCGATGGCCACGAGACGATCGTTCTCGGCGAGTTCAGGCGAAGTGATCACCTCGGAGCGCAGCGTCAGCATCTGTTCGTCCGCACGCTCCAGCTCCCGCTTCATGATGCTGCTTGCAACACCCTGCCAGTGTCGATGAAATCCGAGCTGCGTGAGAGGGTTGATCGTATCAGGCCCCTCAGGCAACAGGCTGGCCGTGAACTCTATGGCCAGGAGGCAATAGTCCAATCCGGACACACGCTGACCGTCCAGCAGCAATCTGTCGTCGGTCACCACCAGTCGCTTGGCAACCGCTTCGTCGAGATCGGAACCGGCAACCAGGAGATAGCCGCTGCGGCCGAGCGCGTTGCCGTCGGCATAGGAGAACAAGGGCGTGACGATGTTGAGCCCGAACAGGCCGGAGACCCGGTCGTAGATCTTTTCAGCCACACGCAACCCGTCGGAAACACCCGGCGCGAGCCCGGTCTGTGTGGTCAGGTCGGCGGCCAATTGCAGGACCTGTTGCGCGACGTCGTGAAACGGAAGGCGGAATAGCCCGACGAACAGGGACAAATTGTCCTGCTTCATGGGCGCGCGCCTGACCGCGTAGATATTCTTGAAGTCGACATAACCCGGGGCGGCACCGGCCGCCTTCAGCTGAGCGGCGATCTCGTCATTGCTCAGGATCGTGGGTCGGCGCTGACGCCCGTCGCCGAAGCTGAACTCGGTGAGCACGACGCCGAGCGGAAGGAACGAGTTGAAAAACTTGCCGCCCTCTCGCAAGCCCATTTCGACCATGCGCACGCCGAAATAGCTCGCTTCGGGCAGGAAGGTCTGTCCCGCTGTCATCGCATTGCCACCGCTCGATGCGACATAACCGACATATGGGCGCCGCAACTCGCGGCTCGCCCAGTGCTCCACGACGTTCTTGAGTGTGGTCCAGACTGTCATGACATCCTTCCACTCCAAGCTGCTCACTGGCAGCGAGCCGCCCAATCGGTCGATTGCGCAAGCAAGATCGGTGAGAGCCAGATCGGACTTTCTTCGTCGTAGTTCAGACTTTCCCATGATGCGCGACAGGCCTTGCGGAACGCGACGCAAACGGACCGCGTCTTGTGGAGTTCGTCATAGAACTCCCTGGCGAACTGCGGCGCGCGTTCGTCCTCGACATTCCAGCGGAAGCCCAAGGCGTAGGGGATTCCATTCATCACCAGTTGCTGAACGCAGCCCTTCGAGATGCCGCGGCACGCCGAGAGGTAGACCAGCGTCGTCGTTGAAAGCCCGTCGGATGCCGCCACCCTGTCGAGCTTCAAGCCGACCGCTTGCTCCGGCTGCAGTCCGGGAAGGACGAGGGTCGCGGTTTGCTGGCCATCGCTCCAGGCGTGACCGGCGTAGTGGAGAATGGTCGGCCTAAATGCATCGAGCTGCTTCAGCAGATAGGGGGCGGCCTCGCCCGGAGGGGCGTCCGACAAATTGACGATCTTCAAATCGAAACAGCCCGCGGCACCCAGCTCCGTCACGTGCTTCAGTTCGGTATCGATATTGCCAAGCTTGTCGAATTTCTTGCCATCGCAGATCGCGCTGTCGAGCTTCAGATCGGGATGTTCACCGATCTGAGAACGAACGAACATCAGTTTTGCGCCCGGTTTGATCCGCGCGCGCTCACTGGCCCTTCCGCGGACAAAGGATGGAATGCGCCGGACGATCGGCGCATAGAGCAGCACGAATGGCCCATTTTCCTCCGAGAGATAACGTACACTCGCCTCGAAGGGCACCGAATAAAAGCCGGCATCGCTGATGACGAACCGGAACGACAGTCCCACCAGCCCGCCTGCCGACTTTTCGATCTGCGAGAACAGATGTTCGCCGATCGCTTTTACAACGAAGCTCTTGAACAAGCGGGTCCCGATGTCCCGCGTTTGGCCGAGCCAATTGTTCAGCGGCATCTCATCGCGCGCGTAGGTTTGAGCGGCAGATTTGAGGTCATCGAGATCGCTGATGGTGTTCCAGCGAAGCATCGGAGAGCCGTCTTCACCCGTTCCGAGCCGGCATTCCACCTTGGCGCTATGGATTTCGATCTCGATCACGCGGAAGGCGCCCGGAATCGCATTCGTCTCGTCGGGATGCCCGGTAAGGATCGCAATGAACGGGCGCAAGATCCGATGCCGGTGCAGCTGCAGCGCGTCCATCGGCAGGATTAGCGCATTGCCTGCTGCTCTGCACTCTTCCTCCAGGTCCGCGCAGGTTCCAAACGAAGGTGCGATGACCAGCACGGAGGTGTGGGGGTCCTGGGCCAGGACGACGGTGTTGAGGACGTGCTTCGCGCCGAGAGTCGTGCGTGTGTCGTATACAGCGCTGGGGTCGGTCGGCAGCCGGGCGTCGAGCACGAGCAATTCAGTCTCATTCGCGATGAGCCACTCGCTGGTCTGGTCCGGGGTCATGAGAGGCTTGTCGTACAAGTCCGCCAGGGCCACTCCTGCCGCGAGCAGATGTCCTCGCAGGGTTTCGAACATGCTTGGTTCGGCGGTGGCTATGGCAATCTTTGCTGTCATACCGGTGCCTCCTGCACGCACAATGGCAGGTTGAACTCGAATCCCGCGCCGTCCAGCTCGACCAGAGTGCCGTCGTGCTGCTCGGCAGCCTTGCGTATCGCCTCGATCGCGATGCTGGCCATCTGCCGTGCCCGGTGCTGGCTCTGCTCGATCGGGTCCGCCGCCGACGGTGCCAGAGCGTCGGCAATTGTCGCGGGTAAGCGCATGGACACCGAGAGACGATGCGGCGGCCGTTCCGCGATCGTCACGGTCAACCTGTCGTTCGGCGTGATGCGCAACAGCAGGAGGGAGCTGAGGGCAGAGCGAAACGCAAAGCTCAACCTCTTCGTCCATCCCTTGACAAGCACCGGACGACGCATCGCAATCTCGTCGACGACGTGGATTGAATCACGATCCTCGACGGGAAGGCCTTCGACCTCGTGATAAAGCACTTCCAATACGTCGAATTGCTCGGGGGCTTCCTGCGGCGTCTGCTGAACGGTCAGACGATCGGACAGACGTTCGAAAGTCAGGTCGGCCCTCAGCAGGTGGTTGGCGGCCTGCTCGAGCAGCTCGGCGCAATCTCTCATGAGCTCTGGTTTGCTCAGCAGCGATGCAGCGCCGCGCAGCAGGCCATCGGCCATCAACAGTGGGGCGCGGGTCTCGCGTGCAACGGCCGTAACAGTCTCTTCCAGATAACCCCAGTCGCTTTCCCGGCTTTGGTCGGCAAGGCTGGTGAACAGCCAGAGTTGATGACCATAGTCGTCATTCAACGGCTCGCGATTTGCGAGAGTCGTCAGCTCGGTGCGCGGTGCGTCGCCGATTGTCAGGTGGATGTGAAGGCGGTGCTGGATCCCGCATTCCGACAGTTGCATGGAATCTTCGTTCCGGGCGCCAAATGACGAGAGCTTCTTGTCACGCGCCCGGCCGAAGATGTTCTCGGCTGCACCATTCGTGTGGCAGATCGTCCCGACGGCGTCCACGATGACGGCCGCCTGCTCGATTCTATCCATGAGCGCGTGCTCGATCGCTTCGTGCCAGCGAGCCGCAAAGATCTGTTCGCAGTCAGCGGCGAGGCCACTTGCCGCGTCCTGATCAGGCCCACGGAACGCGTTGAGCTCCGATGACTCCATGTCCAGGATCAGTTCGATCTTGCCATTCACGAACAGGGGAACTGTCATGGCGGATCGCTGATCGGGTGCGGTTTTGATGAAGCCGTAGTTCCGCTCGGTATCGCTGATGTCAGGAACAACCAGAATGCTCCGCTCGGCCAGGCAGCTGCCGAGCATGCCGCTGGACAGCTCCTGGGTATATTCGGCCTTGCGGTCAGCTGCTTTCACGAGCAGGTTTCGGTCGTTCTTGACGTGCTCGGCGACCAGCACGAACTTGCTGCGGCGGCGATCGACCCGGAACACGCCGACATATTCCCAGCCCAGGCATTTCGTGGTGCCTGTGGCCAGCAGTTCAGCGATGGCGCGTGCGCTCGCGGCCTTGTTCAGATCGTCCTTGAGTTTGCGCAAGGCGCGCGCCTGGGCATGCTCCATGGCGGCGTCTGCGGCCTGCAATATCTCCTCGACGCCGAGATTTTGCAGCGTGCGCAGGTCCGAGGCGGTGTATTTGTGCTTGCGGGACAGCAGAGCCAGCGAACTTCCAAACCGGCCTCCGGCTTTGCGGATCGGCAATACGATCATCGACTCGAATTCGTCGGCGATGATGGCCTTGCTCACCGGGTTGTCCATTTCCTCCGGATTGAGGCGCTCGACGAACGCGGCCAAATTATTGTCCCACGTCTTGCCCTGCTCGAGCCAATCGATCACGCCGGGCGGCACCTTGAACCAACGCGTGCTCCACTCCCAGCCGGGTCTTGGATAGACAGTGACCGCTCGCCAATAATCGTTGAGATCGTTGTAGACCCCGAACGTGCTCATTTCGAAGGGGATGACCTTGCCGATGGCCTGGAGCGTTGCCTCGATGATCTTCTGTGGATCATCATGCTCGGCCAAAATCGTCTTGAGTTCGCGACGGGCGCGATCTTCGGCAAGAGGGGCGAACAGCACCAATAACCCTGCCGAGCTGTTCGGGGCTTCCATGTAGGGCGTTCCGGTAACCCTTGCCAGAACAGAACGACCGTCTTTCGGGCGGAGCCTGACGAAGCTCGAGAAGCCCGTCTGCTTGGTGATCCATTCGGCGAACAGGTTCGTCGTTCCCTCGTCCTCGGATCCGAATACGAGGGAGAGCGACATCTCCTTGAGTTCTAATTCCGAAAAGCCCAGAACCTGCACCGCGCGCTCGTTCGCGAACCGGATCTTGCCTGTCAGGTCGGTGCGGAGCACGCCATCCTGCAAGGCATCGAGGCGGCTCTGTTCAGCGCTCTGGTCAAGCAGGAGTGCGTAATTGCCCGGCTTTCCATCTTCGTCGCGCAGCGGGCCGATCTCGACTCTGACCTGACGAACCGCTTCGTCGGTCTGGATGTCTGCGCGCAAACTCGTGTTGTGATTTGCCCGGAGGGCCATGCACACATCAGCTGCACGGGATCCGAACAACCCGGAGAAAGCCGCGCCGCGCCTGCCGGGAATGAGCTTGTCGAACGCCGCGTTCGAATAGACGATGCGGCCGTCGTTCGCCAGTTCGACGAAGGGAAGCTCGCTGTAATGTGCGGCTTCATCGAGCGCGTCATACCGATCCGACAATACGCTAAGCATGGTGTTTTGCGATTGCAGGATTTTGCCGACGGTCTGAGCGTCGAAACCAAACTCCGAAACCAGCATCCGCGCTTGCTCGTCGACCAGAGGCTGCAGCGCGGTCGTCAAGCTTGTCTGTCGACTTCGGAGCGCGCCGATCACATGGCGTCGTACGCTCTCCTCCGACATCAATAAGCCGGGGCCCCAGTCACCGGAGACCAGCGATGGCGTCGCACGGAGTTCCTCCATAACAACCTCGCTCGCTTACGCAACTAAAGGCGCCGAAAGGAGGTCGAGAAACGACTCGTTTCGGTCTACTCGATCTCGGCGAAACGGCGCCGACTGCGCGGTAATCAGGTCGCAAATAGTCTGGCTATCAATCCAAACTAGAAGCAACGACGGCGGGCAGAGTATGAAATGGTTCACAGTGGGGGCATTTGAATCGAGCGGTCGTACGCCCGGGGCCCGGCGGGGGGATAGCGACGACTATCCCGGCAGTCGGATCATCGATTGCAGGTTGTGGAGCGAAAAAGCGTCAACCTGGCTGCGCCATGTTGGCTCAGGTGCAATCGGCGCCGCTCAATTCACGCGCGTCCAGGTCTGCCCGCCGCAGAACATGCCGCCGAAGGCGCAGCCCTGCACGCGCAGGCGGTCGGTGCCCTTCATTGCGATCGTGGAATCGTAGGTCGAGCCGGAGTTCGGATCGAGGATGCGGCCGGACCATTTCTGGTCCTTGCTGGGCTTCATGTTGATCAGAACCTGCTCGCCATTCTGGTTCGATTTGCCGTCGACCGAATAGCCGCACAGATTGGTGCCGCATTGCTCGATGCGGACCTTGCCTTCCTTTTCCTCGGTGAGCCAGACGCCGAGCGGCGAGCTCAGATCGCGTGTGGGCCCGGCTGCCGGAGCCGGCGTGGCTGCGGCCGCCTGGACGGGAGCGGCGGCAGGCGCCGGAGCGGGCGGCGGAGGCGGCGCCGATGGCGCAGTAGCGACGGTCGGAGCGGGCGGTGGCGCCACGGCGGGCGCTGCCTGCTGCTCAGCGGGCGCAGGGGCCGGAGGCGGCGCAGGCGGCGGCAGCACGGCCGTATCAGCCGGCGCGTTGGTGGCGGTCGTCGTCGGCGGAGGCGCCGACGGTGGTGGCGCAGGAGGCGGCGCCACGGCCGCAGCAGCCGCGGGCGCCTGCACGGCTGCGGGCGGCGCGGCGGGAGCGGGAGCTGGAGCGGCTGGTGCCTGCGGATCGACCGTGGCCTGCTGCGGCGCCTGCTCGTTCTTCTTGGCCTTCTTGGCCTTGCCCTGGCCGGTGTTGTCGTACACGCCGGGAATCTGCACCGTGCCGCGGTCCGGATCGATGCGGATGGTGCGCCCGCCATATTCGAAAGTGTACTGGGCTTGAGCAGCTGTGCTCGCCAAAAGGAATGCGGCCGCGGCCAACAGCTTCCTCATTTCCATCTCCTGAGCAGATAGTCCCCGGACCGACGCTTACGCCCCGGTTCGATCTTCAAAAGTGATCTAGATCACTGTCCTCGGTATGAGTCGTGCGCGCGGCGACCTTGGTTCAATAACGCCGAACTCTGCCCGGAGTTGGGCGGGGCGGTCCCCGCGCCAATGTGGCGCGCCCGACCGGCGGAAATTCAGCGCGCCCGCGTCTACTTCCGCGGACAGCCCGCATTGGCGGCTTGGTGGGCGCGGGCAAGCGCTACGTCGTTCGCCTTATCGGTATGAACATCGACCGAACCGACGAGGCAGGCCTTTGCGCCGCTGATCGCGAACACGGAGAGCTCCTGGAGCTCCTTCTCATCCTCGACCGTTCGCCAGGTACGGATCACCGCGGCCCTTGGCACGCCGGCTCGCATGATCCATTGCACCTTTTCGCCGAACGACTTGCCGGCGCCGCGCCACTGCGCGGTCGGCCCGGACACCTTCTCGATTGCGATCCGAGGCGCAATCGTGACTGATACGATGTTGCCTTCGTCGGCAAAGCTCACCACGTAACCGGCCGGACCCGGGCAGGTCCACAGGCCGAGTTCATCTGTCGACTCGTCCTTGCAGGCCGCCCCGGTCGCGGGCGTGAACTTCGTCTGCGCGAGCGCGCCGTGAGTCCCGCTGATCCCGAGCACGATTGCGACTGCCAATTCCCTTCGCATTGCTAGTCGAACCACGCTGCATAGATCTTCTTGTAGCTGCCGTCTTCCATCGAGATATGCAGCCATTGGTCGACGAAGGCCTTCAGCGCCATGTCGCGCTGGAGCCAATAGGCTTTCTCGGAGAAGTCGAACGGTTTTTCGGGATGCACCGCGCAGAGCACGCCGGCGTGCTGCTTCTGCTGGTAGCGCGTCTCGGAGGCGTCCGTCATCATCAGATCGGCGTTGCCCTTGGCGATCTCGTCGAAGATCACGGTATTGTCGGAGAAGACGGTGATCTCGGCGTCCTTGATGTTGGCACGCGCAAAGCGCTCGTTGGTGCCGCCGGGATTGACGATCACGCGGGTGCCCTTCTTGTCGATGTCGGGAAGCGACTGGTACTTGCCGACGTCGGCGCAGCGCGTGATCGGCGTCTTGCCCTCGCGCATGATCGGCGTCGAGAAGAAGCCCTTCTTCTGCCGGTCGAACGTGACCGACACGCCGCCCATGGCGACGTCGAACTGATCGGCCTCGAAATCCTTCATCAGCTTCGGCCAGGCCGTTGGAACGAACTCGACCTTGACCCCGAGGGCCTTGCCGAGCGCCTCAGCCATGTCGACATCGAAGCCGCTGAACTGCTGCGTCGCCTTGTCCAGATAGGTGAAAGGCTTGTAGTCGCCGGTCATGCCGACGCGCAAGGTGCCGCGCTTGACGATCTCGTCGAGGCGCGAGGGCGCCTGCTGCGCGTGAGCCGAAAGGTTTGCCAGCAACGCCACGGCCGCAGCCGCCAAGATTCGAACAGCCATCCGAACGATCATCTCTTTTCTACCCCTGCGCGAGCTGTCATTGTGCAGCTCTTGAGGGGTGGATTTAGACCAGATGCCAGTCGCTGGCGAGGTGGAATTGAAGGGAATCCTGACGTGACGATCTCGATGTACGAGGCCTCTGTCGGCCTCTTCGTCCCGCATTTGCGCAACCTGTCGGGGCTGCTCGACAAGGGCGTGGCCTATGCGGAGACCCGCAAGTTCAATCCGGCCGTTCTGCTCGGTATGCGGCTGGCCCCGAACATGTACGATCTGGCGCAGCAGGTCGGCGAGGCCTGCCGGCATGCCGTGGTCGCCCCGGCCTTGCTGGCGGAGCTCGAGCCGGTGGCGCTGCCGGCGCTGGAGCACGACATGGCCGGGCTTCAGGCGCGGATCGCAACCTCGATCGAGTTCATCGAAAGCCTGCCGCGCGCGGAGATCGATGCGGCGGCGGAACGGAATGTCTTCTTCAGGCTGAAGAACGGGACCGAGCTGCCCTTTACCGGGCGAGCGCTGCTGCTGACGTTCAGTGTCCCGCAGTTCTTCTTTCACGTCACGACCGCCTACGACCTATTGCGGCATGCAGGCGTCGAGCTCGTGAAGAAGGATTATCTGGGAAGGAAGTAGTTGCGAGACTCGATGTCACCTCTCCCCAGCGGGGAGAGGTGGAGAATTTCGACCCGCGGCCTCAGGCTTCGCCCTTGCGCTCGTAATCGGCGAGCGAGCTGCGGCCGGCGATCTCGCTGCGCAGCTGCTCGAAGCGCCTGTTCGCCTCGTCCTGCTGGACGTCGACGAAATGTACCGCGGCCTCGCTGGTCATGGGGCCGCTCACCACGGGTACGGATTGTTCGCCGATGGTCTCGTGGACGTAATACTGGTCGTCATCGCTGCGATGGACCGTCCATTTCAGACGGATCGCCACCATGGGCCCTGGCCCGACCTTGCTGTAGCCGTCGGCATCGGTGTGCTCCGGCACCAGCGGCTGTTCCTCGACGACCGGATGCTCGTCGAGAGCCGGCTGTTCGTCGATGACTGCCTGCTCGTCGGAAGCCAGATGCTCACGCTCGCCGGCGACCACGATTTCGGTCTCGGTGTGGCGGACGACGAGGACGGGCTCGGGGTGCTCCAGGATGCTGGCGATAGTCGCAAGCGCGTGGTCGGTCGGGTCGATCTCTGACAAGGGTCCATCCTCCAGCTCGACGCGGCCGGCTAGTCTGTCCCACTGCCGCCGCGGCCGGACTTATTACGCGCGTTTGATTAAGGCTGAGTTGGGGCTCGATCTGCACCAAAATGGGACGCATTCTGGCCTTCCGAAGGCGGGTAGCTTAACCCGCCCACCTTCGGCTTGTTCAGCCCAGCACGTCCTGATTGATGATGTTCTGCCTGATGGGATCGCCGTCCAGCACACTCAGGATGTTGCGCGCAGTCTGCTCGCTCATGCGGCTCACCGCCTCCACCGTGACGCCGGCGACGTGCGGGGCGATGATGACGTTGGGCAGCGCGAACAGCGCGTTGCTGACGGGCGGCGGCTCCACCTCGAACACGTCGATGCCGGCGCCGGCGAGCTTGCCGGAGACCAGGGCGTCGTACAGCGCGGCTTCCTTCACGATGCCGCCGCGCGCAGTGTTGATGAGATAGGACTTCGGCTTCATCCGGCGGATCCGCGCCGCATCGAACAGGCCGACCGTTTCCGGCGTCTTCGGGCAGTGGATGGTGACGAAATCGGCGTGAGGCAGCGCGGCATCGAGGTCAGCGACGGGCTCGCAGCCGGCAGCCTCGATTTCGGCAGCTGGCTTGTAGGGATCGTAGACCTGCACGGTCATTTCCATCGCCAGGCACCGCTTGGCGGTACGGCTGCCGATGCGGCCGAAGCCGATGATCAGCACGGTCTTGCCGTAGAGATCGAACGGCAGCATGCCGAGCCGGTCGGCCCATTTGCCGTCCTTGACGCAGGCGTGCAACTCGTTCGCGCGCTTGGCCAGCGTCAGCATCATGAAGAGCGCCTGCTCGGCGACCGAGGGCGAGTTGGCGCTGCCCGCGACCATCAGCGGCACCTTGCGGCGGGAGAGGGCGGGCACGTCGACGGCGTCGTAACCGACACCGATGCGGGTCACGACCTTCATGTCCTTGGACGCCTCGAGCTCGGTCTCGCCGAAGGCGGTGGCGCCCAGCGCCACGCCATGGACCGGCGCATGGCTCTTCAGCAAGGCCTCGAAATCCATGGCCGAGATCAGGTTCGCAAACTCGACGAGCTCGATATCGTCCCGCTGGGTGAGGAGGGCGCGTGCCCCTTGCGACAAAGTTTGTGTAACGAAAATCTTCTTCTTGTTGGTCGCCATCGTCCCCTGCCTGCGCGAGTTTCTTAGGTTGGCGTCACAATACGACGCCGGTCGCCTCGTTTAGCAGGTGCATGTTATTGAGGTCCATCGCCAAACGCATGGGTGCCCCGTCCTTGGCGCCGGCGTTGGGATCGACGCGGCCGCAGATCGGCGTGCCCTCGAGCCCGAAATAGACCAGGGTCTCCATTCCCATCGGCTCGGTGACGTCGAGCACGGTGTCGAAGCTCTCGACGCCCGGCCCCAGATGCGCATGCGACTCGGTGAGATGCTCGGGCCGCAGGCCGAGCAGCAGCTTGTCGGTGCGCGGCAGCGCGTTGTAGCGCGCCGCGCGGGCCGGCGGCAGCGCGAACGCGATGCGGTCGGTGAGCCGGATCTGGAGCGTGCCACCGACGTCCTCGAGCCGGCACGGGATGAAGTTCATGGCGGGCGAGCCGATGAAGCCGGCGACGAAGCGCGTGGCCGGCTTGTGGTAGAGCTCGTTCGGGGTGCCGATCTGCTCGATCTTTCCCTTGTTCATCACCACGACGCGGTCGGCCAGCGTCATCGCCTCGACCTGGTCGTGGGTGACGTAGACCGTGGTGGTGCGCACCTTCTGGTGCACCTTCTTGATCTCGATCCGCATCTGCACGCGCAGCTTGGCGTCGAGATTGGACAGCGGCTCGTCGAACAGGAAGACCTTCGGGTTGCGCACGATGGCCCTGCCCATCGCGACGCGCTGGCGCTGGCCGCCCGAGAGCTGCTTCGGCTTGCGGTCGATCAGGTCGGTGATGTCGAGGAGGCGGGCGGCTTCCGTCACCCGCGCCTTGATCTCGGCCTTGGGATAGTGCTTCAGGCGCAGCCCGAACGACATGTTCTCGGCGACCGTCATGTGCGGATAGAGCGCGTAATTCTGGAACACCATCGCGATGTCGCGGTCCTTCGGCGGCACGTCGTTGACGACGTCGCCGTCGATCATGATGTCGCCGTCGCTGATGTCCTCGAGCCCCGCGATCATCCGCAGCGTCGTCGACTTGCCGCAGCCGGAAGGCCCGACCAGCACGATGAACTCATGGTCGGCGATATCGAGATCGATGCCGCGCACGGCTTCGACATCGTCGTAACGCTTAACTACTTTCCGCAAAGCAACGTCAGCCATCAGACATCAACCCTTTGTCGCGCCGGCGGTCAGGCCGGCAATGTAGTAGTCCATCAGGAAGGCATAGATGACCAGCGGCGGCGCAGCGCCGAGCAGCGCGCCGGTCATGATCTGTCCCCAGTTGAAGACGTCGCCCTTGATCAGCGTGGTGGTGATGCCGACCGGCAGCACCAGTTGATCCACCGACGTCGTGAACACCAGGGGATAGAGAAACTGCGCCCAGGACACCGTGAAGGCGAAGATGGTGGCGGCGATCAGGCCGGGCAGCGCGACGGGAATGAAGATCCGCGTCAGCGTCTGGAGCCAGGAGGCGCCATCGATGAGGGCCGCCTCATCCAGCTCCTTCGGGATCGAGGCGAAATAGCCGATCATGATCCAGGTGCAGAACGGCACCGTCAGCGTCGGATAGATGAACACCAGCACGTACCATCTGTTGAGCAGCGTGATGCCGGTCAACTCCTGGACGCCCCCGAGCACCTTGAACAAGGGGATGAACAGGAGGCTGTCCGGAATCAGGTAGGTGAGGAAGACGCCGGTGGCCAGCGTCGCCGAGCCCCAGAACTTCATCCGGGCCAGCGCGAAGGCCGCGGGAATGCTGATCATCATGGTCACGATCACCACGATGATCGAAATTATCGACGAATTCCAGAAGAAGCGCAGAAACTGGTTCGAGCTCAACAGCTCGACATAGTTCGATAGCGTCGGGTGAAACACCCACCACGGGTTGGTCGCTGCCGAGATCTCCGCGCTGCTCTTGAGCGAGGTGATCAGCATGTAGACCGGCGGCGTCAGGAAGAAGATCGCAAACAGCACCAGGAAGAAATAGGACCAGCGCAGCGCCCAGACGCGGTCGCGGCTCATGCTGCCGTATTTGACCTTGCGGGACGGTCCGGCCTTGTCGATTGCGAGCGTGCTCATCAGGCTTCGTTTCCGCGTTTGTTGACATCGCGCAGGATGAAGATCGCAGCGACCGCCAGGATCGGCACCATGAACAGCGAGACGCAGGCGCCGAGCGGAATGTCGCTGCTCTGGATGCCGACCTGGAACGCCCAGGTGGCGAACAGATGCGTCGTATCCAGCGGGCCGCCCGACGTCAGGATGCGCACGATGTCGAAATTGGCGAAGGTGACGATCAGCGAGAACAGGGTGGTGATGGCGATGATGTTGCGCATCATCGGCAAGGTGATGTGCCAGATCTTCTGCCACCAATTGGCGCCGTCGATCTCCGCGGCCTCGTACAATTGATCAGGCACGGATTTCAGCGCCGCCAGATACATGATGAGGAAGAACGGCGCGCCATACCAGACGTTGACGAGGATGACGGAGAAGCGCGCCCAGAAAGTGTCGCCGAGCCAGGGGATCGGACCGACGCCGAAGAAGGACAGCGTGTAGTTGAAGGCGCTGTAGGAGGGATCGAACAGCCACAGCCAGGCCAGCGTGCTCATCGCCGGCGGAATCACCCAGGGCACCAGCAGCATGCCGCGCCATTTGCGCTGCTTCTTGCCCGGAATGTTGTGGACGAAATGCGCGACGATGAAACCGATCAGTGCCTTGAAGACCACCGCGGTGATGGCGAAGATGCAGGACTGCCGCACCACCATCCAGAACGTCTCGCGCTTGAACAGGAAGGTGAAGTTGCTGAGGCCGACGAACTTCGTCATCGCCTTGTTCAGCGTCGCGAGGTAAACCGAGTAGAAGGCGGGGTAGAGCACGAGCAGGGCGATCAGAAGGATCAGCGGCAGCGTCAGGAAGAACGCCACCGTCGATTTCCGCCCGAGCGCGTTGCGCAGGCTTGATCCTTTCCGCGCGCCCCTTGCACGGACGACGCGACCTTGCTCGACGACGACATCGGCCATCTCAGCTTCCTTGAATCAGCTCTATTGGATCTACTTCTTTTTCCAACCGCGAAGCCGGCCATTGGGGTCGGCTTCCCGGCCATGCGAATCCGATGACGGGATGCAGGCGGCTCACGCAGATGGCGTGAACCGCCCCGCGCACCCGGCTAGCTCCGCATGAAGCCTTCGCACTCGCCCTCGGCCCAGGCGAGCGCCTGATCCATCGTCTCGCCCCGCGCAAAACGCAGCGCCATCTTTGTCAGCGTCGCCTGGAAATAGATCTGCTGCGCGATCTTGGGCGGTGCCGGCGACGCCGCGATCGACAGCGTCTGGTGCTTGTAGGGGTCGGGATAGTGAAACAGCGTTCCCTGCGGCGGTCCTTCCTCGGCCCATGTCTTGAGCTTGGTCATGTTGGCGTAGGCCGGCAGGTCGTAGCCGCCGCTCACCGCGACGAACTTCTCGATCGACGACGGCGAGGACATGTGAACAAGCAGGCTCTTGGCCGCCTCCTTGTTCTTGCCAAAACTCCAGACACCCCAGAAATAGGGCAGGTACGGTGCAAACCGGCCCTTCGGACCGGACGGGAAGCCGTGCGTCCAGCACTGCTCGGCAACCTGCGGCGCATCGCGCTTGGCGACGGCCCAGGCGCTCGGCGGATTGAGGATCATCGCGCCGCGGCCGGAGATCAGCCATTTGTTGTTCGACGCGTCGTCCCAGGACGGCGCATCCGGCGGCAGGAAGGCGATCAGCTTCTTGTAGAACTCCATGGCCTGGCGAACCTGATCGGTCTTCACCGTGATATCGCCCTTGGCGTTGACGAGCTCGGCGCCGAACGACTGGAAGATCGCGCCGGCGGTGTCCACGCTGTCGGTGGTCTCGCCGAGACCGATGCCGAACGGAACGCCGGCCTTGTGGCAAGCCTCGGCTGCCTTCAGGAAGGTCTCCATGGTCCAGTTCTCGACCTTGGGCGGTCCGCCGGCCGGGTACATCTCCTGCACGTCGATGCCGGCATGCTTCTTCATCAGGTCGATGCGGGAGCAGGGGCCCTTGATCTGGCTGCCGGGTGTCGCGGGCACTGCGAGCCATTTGCCGCCCGACTGACCGAGATATTTGACGGTGCCGTTCACCTCACCGTTCTGCTTGAGGAGCGGCTCCATGACGTCGTTGAGCGGCTCGAGATTCTCGGAATAGGCCTGCGGCCACCAGCTCGGCATCTGAAGGATGTCATGACCGGACTTCGCCTGGGCTTCGGCCGCGGCGGTCAGCTCGATCTTCTTGTTGTTGCTGGTGATGTAGTCGATGGAGACTTCGACCTTCTCCTTCGCGGCCCATTCATTGACGAGATCGGTCGAGGCCTTGTTGGCGCCCGGCACCCAATGGTCCCAGAAGCCGATCGAGAGCTTGCCGGCGGCGTAAGCGCCCCGGACATAGGGCGCTGTGATCAGCGCCGCGGAGGACATTGCAGTGGCAGCCACAAATTGACGTCGCGTCAGTGTCTTGCGTGACATCTCGTTTCCTCGCCTGGGTGTTTGTTGTTGGAGTTTCCTCTAAGACTTCTTTTCCGAGTTCTTGTTGTTGGATTTTCTTATTGATGCCGTCGGCCCAAGTGAACAATTCACGCAGGCCGCAGCAAATTGGTAGCGCGATCAGATCATGATTGACCGCGTCTGTCGAGAAAGCCGAACGGCTCGCGCCTAGAACTAACGTTGCGTCCTCGAACGCGGCAGCGCTGTGCCGGTGGAGAGCTGCGATCGCTTGTTTTGCGACGCACACTTCGCGAGAACCGGCCTGGAACGATCCGTGCGCAATTACGCCGCAGTTTCGAATAAGCCTGCATAACCGCTTCGCGCGAAAGACTTTTCGGGCGTGGACAGCATTCAGCCGCGTCTGGACCGCGAAGCGGCGGAAACGATAGAGTTGCAGCTGGCGGGTGACTCCGCCTCAACAGGCCAGTCAGATCACGATGGAGACGAGAATGATCAACCCGGCGCCGTCTGCGCGGCTTCACATGCGGCGATGGCTCGCGCTGGGGGCCGTGCTTACGCTGCTGCTCGGTGCGGCCGCGGTGGCCCAAGCTCAAGGCTTGGTCAAAGGCGTTCAGGACGGCGCGGCGGCCGGAAACAAGGCGGCAGGTCCGGTTGGTGGCGTGCTCGGCGGTGCAATCGGCGGCGTGGTCGGCGTTTTCACCGGCGTGCTCGGCGTCGGCAACAACAATGGCAATCAGGCCCCGGCCGCCAAGGATGCAGGCAAGGACGCCAAGCAACAGGGCGCGGCCAAGGACAAGGATGCCAAGGACAAGGATGCCAAGGATAAGGATGCAAAGGGCGCCAAAGCAGGCAAGGGCGCCAAGGCGAGCAAGGAGGCCAAGAACGCACCGCAGGGCAAGGACAATAAGGATGTCACCGTCCTCACCCAGACCGGCGCGCCGCAGCAGACCGCCGAGCAGATCGTCGCCAACAGCGATTCCTATATCGAGCGGATCAAGACTCAGCTGAACCTTACGGCTGATCAGGAGAAGCACTGGTACGGCTTCTCGAGCGCAATGCACTACCTTGGGCATAATGGTGCAGAGCGGCTCAACTTGCGGGTTGCGCGCGCCAAGCGGGATCCGCCCGACGACATTATTGAGCAAATGCGCAACGAGGCGCAGTTCCTGATCGACCGCGCCGCCGACCAGCGCAATGTCGCCGACGCCGCCGAGCCGCTGTTTTCGAGCCTCGATGACAAGCAGAGGCAGGTCTTCATTCAGGAGATGGTGCGGCTGAGCCACGAGCGAGGATTGGATTGATCAAGTTGAATCGGATCGGGCGCGTGTGAATTAACGGCGCCCGCCACGAATTCGTGAATCTTCTCCGCAATTGAGTTATGATTAGTTTGGCAAGCTGACTGCGGGGTTGATATGGCGGACGGACTCTCCGTTTTCCTGGTCGAAGACGAGGCGTTGATCCGGATGATGATCGCCGACATGGTGGCGGAACTCGGCCACCACGTCGTTGCGGAAGCGGACAATGTCCGGGACGCGAGCGCGTTCGCCATGACCGCGCAATACGATATGGCCATCCTCGACATCAATCTGATGGGCGTCTACGTCGATCCCGTCGCCGACCTGATCGAACGTCGCGGAAAGCCGTTTATGTTCGCCACGGGGTACGGTCCGGAACTGCTGCCGTCCTTGCTCCGGCGCAGGCCGATCCTGCGCAAGCCGATCGCAATGGATCAGCTCAAGGCGATGATCGATTCCATGTTTCCGGGAGCCCCGGTCAAAGCGCCGCACTGAGTGACGGCAAGGCGCCGCACTGGTGACGGCGAAGGCGCCGCACTGGTGACGGCGAAGACGCCGCACTGGTGACGGCGAAGACGCCGCACTGAGATAGCCCAACGAAAATGGCCGCCCGTCAGGGGCGGCCATTTGGCGGCAGAATTTGTCGCGTCTCACATCAGGCCGGCGCTGAGGTCGACGCCGTACGCCATCAGGCCGAATGAGGCGACCAGGCCCGTGCAGCTGAACAGCAAGATGGTCTTGAAGGACGAATCGGCGAAACGCGTTTCGACGACGGCCGGCATCGCGGCGATCGAAATCATGCTCATGTCATTGCCCCCTTGTTGACCCTGAATTGCATCAGGTGAGGGAACCCTAGAGCAAAAAGTTTGACGTCAGATTGCGGGGCATCCTTAACGGAATCCCAATTGGATCCCGCGTTCTCGGGCGCCGCGGACCGGATTGCAAGTCTCAGCTGCGGCCGTTCTTCAGCACCCTGGCAATGGTGTGGGCGGTCATGGCCGCGCGGTTGGAAGCGCGCTGGGCAGCCAGCCGGTCTCGTGCCTTTTCCTCGATCAGAAGGTCGATCAGGGCCAGCCGCTTGTCTTCGTCATCCGCCTCGCTCAGCAGCCGATGATAGCGGTGATAGTCGAAACCCAAATCCTGCTTACGCATGTCACGCCCCCGCAACTACGCCACACACAAACACACGGCAGGATTGTTTCTCATCCGGAACACGCAGGCAAGCACGTTCTGCATGGAACCGCGCGTGCGCGGCAATCAGCTGTGTATTAATGGAACCATGAGCAGGGAGAACGACCGACTTCAGTTTGGATTGGAGTCGGCGAACATCTTCAGGCCGACGAAGCTCGCGTCTGGCTTGGTCACGAGCTTGGTCGGGATGTTGCGCAAATAGTCCTGGAAGCGCCCCTTGGCTTCGAAGCGCGCCCGGAACGCGGAGGCGAGAAGGAACTCGGGGAAGCGCGGCGCGATTCCGCCGGCGACGTAGACACCGCCGCGGGCACCGAACGTCACCGCGAGATTGCCGGCGACCGACCCAAGGATGGCGCAAAACATCTCCAGCGTCGCGCGGCTGACGGGACAGGTGCCTTCCAGCGCGGCCTTGGTGATGGCGGCAGCGTCACGGTGGGGCACCTGGGCGCCGTCAACCTCAGCCAAGGCCTCGTAGAGGTTTTGTAGCCCGGAACCCGAGAGCGCGCCGCGCTCGATGGAGACGTGGCCAAGGCGTCGCCGCAAGCACGCAATCACACGTTCCTCGCGCTCGTTCTCCGCCGGCAGGGTCGCATGTCCTGCTTCGGTGACGACGGCGAGGCGCGCGCCATGGCGTTCGACCAGACAGGAGACGCCAAAGCCGGTTCCGGGGCCGACCACCAGCCACGGCTCTCCGGGCAGGCCATCCTGTCCGCCGAGCGGGATCAAATCGGCAGGCCGCAAGGCGGGTAGGGACCAGGCCACCACCTCGAAATCGTTGAGCACATGGACGCTGTCGAAGCCGAGAGCCGGCTGCAGCTCGTTGCCGTCGATGACCCAGGGACTGTTGGTCATGACGCAGCGGTTGTTGGTGACGGGACCCGCCACGGCCAGTACGGCTCTTTGCGGCTGCTCGCCGCCGGACCGGCGCGCCAGCACGTCCGCGATGGCTTCCCGAACGGTCGGGAAGTCGGCGACCTTCACATAATCGATCGGTCCGGTCTGGTCGCCGTTGCCGAGGTCGCCGTGGCCCAATTCGCTCCGGATCAGCGCGAAGCGCGCATTGGTGCCGCCGATATCGGCGAGAAGTATCTGTCCTGTCTTGCCGATATTCATGACTTCGTGGCCGCCGCCGCCTTGCGGCACGACAACCCTGTCCTCCAGTCCTTCGACCCGATCCGCGCAGTCACGGACAGTGCGAGAATCCGCCCTTGGGTGCGCCTAGTCAACACGGACGAGGCCAAACCGTTGCATCATGGCGGTCTTCCCATGACCAATTCGCGCAGGGCTTCGCACGGCGCGGGCGGTTGCGAAGCTGCGCGGGAAGGCCGACACTCAGGGGACTTGTCCGGCGCCGGCGCGTCGGGCACAGCGAACGAGACTGGCGATGAAGATTTCCGACCGCGACGTGCTGCTGGTGATCGACGTGCAGAACGATTTCTGCACCGGCGGGGCGCTTGCCGTTCCCGGCGGCGAGAAGGTCGTCCCTGCCATCAACCGAATCGCCCAAAAATTCGCCAATGTGGTGCTGACCCAGGACTGGCATCCGCGCGACCACGTCTCGTTCGCGCCGAACCATGCGGGCAAGCAGCCGTTCCAGACCATCCAGCTCGACTACGGCACCCAGGTGCTCTGGCCGACGCACTGCGTGCAGGGTACCGCGGGTGCGGAGTTCCATCGCGATCTCGACATGGTCAGGGCGAACCTCGTGGTGCGCAAGGGCTTTCGCCGTGGCATCGATTCCTATTCGGCGCTGTTCGAGAACGACAAGCGGACGCCGACGGGCCTGCTTGGATATTTGCGCGAACGCGAGCTGAAGACCGTGTTCGTCGCCGGCCTCGCGCTTGATTTCTGTGTCCGCTTCTCGGCGGAGGATGCCCGCAAGGCAGGGTTCGAGGTCGCCGTCATCGAGGACGCCTGCCGCGGCATCGATCTCGACGGCTCGGTCGCCGCGGCCCATCGGAGTTTTCGCGACCTCGGCATTTCCATCGTGAGCCTCGAGGCGTTCCTGTGACAATCGTGAGATAGCTATGGTGAAGCAGGCCGGCAAACAGAGCGGCGCGCAGGGGCCCGTCCCGGACGATCCGCTGATGTGGCCGTTTGCAGCGGCGCGCCTCGCCATGGACAGCTGCTTCTGGTGGCTGGAGCGCGGTCCGGCGGAGCAGGACGATAGCACTCTGCCCTGGACGACCCCGAGCACCGTCGCGCTCGAACTCGCGACCATGCGCCTGCGCGATTGCTCGCAGGCGCGGTCCGGTCAGCCGACGCTGGTCTGCGCGCCCTATGCGCTGCATCGGGCCCTGATCGCCGATTTCGCCCCCGGCCACAGTGTGGTGCAGTCGCTGCAAACCGGCGGCATCGACAGGGTCTATCTCACCGACTGGCGGTCGGCGACGCCGGATATGCGCTATCTCTCGATCGACAGCTATCTCGGCGATCTCAACGTCGCCATCGACGAGATCGGCGCGCCGGTCGATCTGGTCGGCTTGTGCCAGGGCGGCTGGCTGTCGCTGCTTTATGCGGCGCGCTTTCCGGCCAAGGTGCGGCGGCTGGTGCTGGTCGGCGCTCCCGTGGATCTGTCGATTGAATCCTCGTTGTGCCGGCTCACCCGCAACGCGCCCGAGATGGTCTACGACCAGCTCGTCGCACGCGGCGGCGGCAATGTCCGCGGCGAGGAGATGCTGCGCTTCTGGTCCAAGGCGCCGAACCGCGACGATATCGTAACGGCGTTGCAGAGAGACCTGTCGGACGGGGAGGGCGCGGCGCTGCTCGCGCGGTTCGACCGCTGGAACGCCGAGACGCTCGATCTGCCGGGCAAATATTATCTGGAGATCGTCAACCGGATTTTCCGGGAGAACCAGATCGCCGGCAGCAGTTTCGTTGCGCTTGGCCGCACGGTCGATCCGAGGGACGTCAAGGCGCCGGTCTTCCTGCTGGCCGGGCTCGACGACGAGGTCGTGCCGGCTGCGCAGGCGCTCGCCACCGCCGGTCTCCTCGGCGCGCCGCCGGCCTTCGTTGCGGCGGCGTCCGAGCCGAGCAATCACCTCGGCCTGTTCATGGGCGCGCGCACCCATGCGCACGCCTGGCCGCGGATCGCCGCGTGGCTGCGCGATGATCTGTCCGGCGTGCTGGCCCGCAGCGCCTGAGCTCGCCAAGGTGCTGGGCAAACCAAGGCCGGGCAGACCACGACGCAAATCCGTTATGCATGACGGCGGATGGCCTGCACGGGACCGGGTCGATGGGCTACATAGGGTCTGGAGCTGACGGCTTCGGCAGCGAAGAGATTAAGGGTACTGCGCTCGATGACTTTCCACTCGATCTACGCCCACGGATTTGCGCGCGTGGCGGCCTGTGTCACCACGTCCCATGTCGCCGATCCCTCGGCCAACGCAAAGGCCGTGCTGGCGGCGGCCAATGCCTGCCATGAGCAGTCGGTGGCGGTCGCGGTGTTTCCCGAGCTGTGCCTGTCCGGCTATGCGATCGAAGACCTCGTCAAGCAGGATCCGCTGCTCGATGCGGTCGAGCGCGGCCTCGTAGGCCTCGTCGAGGCCTCAGCGGGACTGATGACGGTCCTGATCGTCGGAGCGCCGCTGCGCTTTGGTCATCGCATCTACAATTGTGCCGTCGTCATTCACCGCGGCAACATCCTCGGCGTGGTGCCGAAGACCTATCTGCCGACCTACCGCGAATTCTACGAAGGGCGGCATTTCGCCTCCGGCGCCGGTATCGCCGGCGAGACGATTGCGTTCGGCGGGCTGCACGCGCCGTTCGGCGTCGACCTCTTGTTTGCGGCCGAGGACGTTCCGGGCCTCACCATCGGCGTCGAGATCTGCGAGGACATGTGGATTCCGGTGACGCCGGCCTCGGAGTTGGCGCTTGCGGGCGCGAGCGTGCTGATCAATCTCTCGGGCAGCCCGATCACGATCGGTCGGGCGCGCTCGCGCGCGCTTCTGTGCCAATCGACATCGGCGCGCTGCCTCGCGGCTTACGTCTATTCGGCCGCAGGGGCAGGGGAATCGACCACGGATCTTTCCTGGGACGGCCAGACCTCGATCTACGAGAATGGCGTGCTGCTGGCCGAGGGCGAGCGGTTCCGCCAGGGCGGCCAGATCACGCTGGCTGACGTCGATCTCGATCTGCTCAGGCAGGAGCGTGCCTCGATGGGGACGTTCGACGACAACCGCCGGCAGCGCGAGGCGTTTTTCCGCAAAGTGACATTCGCCCTGAAGCCGCCGGCCGCCGACATAGGCTTCCTGCGCAAGGTCGAGCGCTTTCCGTTCGTGCCGAGCGACGAAAGCCTGCTCGAGCAGGATTGTTACGAGGCCTACAACATCCAGGTCGCCGGCCTCGTGCAGCGCATGCGCGCGACCGGCACCAAGCGCGTCGTGATCGGCGTGTCGGGCGGGCTTGATTCCACCCATGCACTGATCGTCGCCGCCAAGGCAGTCGACCTGCTCGGCCTGCCGCGCGAAAACATCCTGGCCTACACCATGCCGGGCTTTGCCACCGGCAGTGAAAGCAAGACCCATGCATTGGCGCTGATGCAGGCGTTGCAGACGAGTTGGCAGGAGCTCGATATCCGCACCACCGCGACGCAGATGCTGAAGGATATCGGCCATCCCTTCGGCAACGGCCAGAAGGTCTACGATGTCACCTTCGAGAACGTGCAGGCGGGCCTGCGTACGGATTACCTGTTCCGGCTCGCCAACCATCACGGCGGCATCGTCATCGGAACCGGCGATCTCTCCGAGCTCGCGCTCGGCTGGTGCACCTATGGCGTCGGCGACCAGATGGCACATTACAACGTCAATGCCGGCGTGCCGAAGACACTGATCCAGCACCTGATCCGCTGGGTGATCTCATCGAAGCAGTTCAGCGACGACGTCAACCGGACGCTTGGCTCGATCCTCGCCGCCGAGATCTCGCCTGAGCTGGTGCCGGTCGAGCCCGGCCAGAAGCCGCAGAGCACCGAAGCATCCGTCGGCCCTTACGAGTTGCAGGATTTCAACCTGTTCTACACGCTGCGGTTCGGCATGCGGCCGTCCAAGATCGCCTTCATGGCGCAGCACGCGTGGAAGGATGTCGCCAAGGGCGAATGGCCGCCGGCGTTCCCAAGCGACCGGCGCAAGGCCTATGATCTCAAGGACATCCGCCGCTGGCTCGAGGTGTTCCTGCGCCGCTTCTTCGCCTTCAGCCAGTTCAAGCGCTCGGCGATGCCGAACGGCCCGAAGGTCTCGGCGGGCGGCTCACTGTCGCCCCGCGGCGATTGGCGCGCGCCGTCGGATTCGAGCGCGGCGGCCTGGCTCGAGGATCTCGAGCGGAACGTGCCGAACTGATCGGGGCGGCGGATCGTTGGGGAGATGATCTGATGTCGGCGGGGGATGGAGCGGAAGTGGAGGAGGCCAGGGTCGTCAACGGCCTCTACATCTTCGACATCGAGATGCGCGACGGTAAGCGCGGGCAGGCGAGGGGCGTCGTCGTGCTGTGCGACGGACGCATCATGGGTGGCGACAGCTATTTCTACTACACCGGCACCTACACCTTCCGGAACGGCAAGTGGCGGGGCGACATGATCGTCAATCAGCACACCGAAGCGGTCGGCAGGACGCTTGCGTTCGGCGGCAGGGAGGTCACCTGCGGCTTCTCGGGCGACTACTCCGCCGGCGGCGCCGAGGTCGAAGGCATGGCACTGGTCGGCAAGACCACCGTGACATTCACGGCCCGCCTCACATTGAAGGACGCGATGTAAATCCGCGTGATCGGCCCTCGTTCCTGCTCAGGAACCTTCGCACCCACAGAGCGTTCGCGTTTGTTGCGAATTGTCGAGGAGAGGGACCATGCGTCAACACTTGATGTTATCGACTGCGGCCGTCGGGCTCATGCTCGCGTCCGGCATCGCCTACGCCCAGGCGCCCGGTGAGCGCAGAGACGAGCCAAAACGGACCGAGGAACCGGCGAAAAGCGCCGCGCCCCAGCGCGGTGGTGCAGCTCAAGAACGCGTCCAAGATCGCGCCCAGGGCGCCCAGGAGCGACTGCAGGGCGCCGGCCGCGAAGAGAAGGGCGGCGGCCGCCGTGCGGAGGAAGAGAAGGGACGACCGGGCACCGCCGCTGAACGCGGCCAGCCCAATGCGAAAGAGCAGGCCCAGGAGTCTCGCGAGCCATCGCGAGATCGCAATCGTGAAGCCGACACGGCGAAACAAGGTCGCGAGAGTGGCAAGAGCAGCGCAGAGACGAAGCAGGACAAGTCTGCGCCGCAGAAATCAACCGCCGAGTCCGAGAAATCCAAGACCGGTCCGGCTGGCCAGCAGAACGAGCGCACGGGAGCTGCAGCCAACCAGAAAGAGCAGAACCAGCCTCCGCACAATGCAGCCGAGCAACAGCCGGCGCAACAGAACAACCGGCCGGCCACCGCGACGGACACGAACCGCGCAGCTCCGACCAACAATGCGCAAACCGCGCCTTCCGGCACGCAAACCAATCAAGCCAATCAGACCACCCAGACCAACACGCAAGTTGGTCAGCAGACCAGCGTGACCACCGAGAAACAGGTGCGGATGTCCGAAACGGTGAGCCGTGCGCGGTTGGCGCAGCCCGAGCGCAACCTGAACATCTCGATCCGGATCGGCGAGACGATCCCGCCGCGCGTGCGTCTCTACCGGCTGCCGCCCGAGATCGTCACGATCGAGCCCCAATATCGGGATTACGAGTATTTCGCGACCGATGATGACGTCGTCATCGTGGAGCCGCGGACGCATCGCATCGTCAGCCAGGTGCCGCGCGATCCGTCGCGAGCCCGCGCGCAGATGGGCGGCGCGGCCTCGTCGAACGTGGCAGCCGCTGGCAGCGCAACGAGCAGTAGCGTGAATTGTCAGATCATGCGGCGCGATGCGTCGGGCAATGTCGCCCAGGCAGAGCCGTCAACTGTCGGCTCGACCGCGCGCACGGATTCGCTGAGCGTGACGGTTCAGATGCCGGATGGCAGCTCGTCCACACCGGTCGCCCTTGGGGCGGCCGCCGGCAATATCGTGGTCGCGACGCAAGGGCAGGGGGACTGCACGGTGACGATCGAGCCGCAGACGCGCTGATCGAAAGACAACGCTGAAACGACAACGCGCCGCCCGGATGCCCCAACCGGACGGCGCGTTGCTGCGTTCAATCTGAAAGTTTCGAGGTCCGGAGTGCCTAGGAGTCCGGACCTCGTCACCTTGCCCCAGCCTTCAATCCCCCGCCCCATGT
>NZ_PTFE01000064.1:0-48329 GCF_002936975.1 Bradyrhizobium sp. AC87j1 | reverse complement strand
GTTTTTTTTCTTGATTGATTATTGGTCCTGCGTCGGCAGCCACGTGCCGGGAATGACACGCGAATGTCCGCGGAATTCGGCGATAACGGTATCGCCTGCGGTAACTCGCACGTCATAGATACCGGAGCGGCCGCCGCGCGTGATCTCGCGCGCCTTCGCAACAAGGCGGTCGCCGAGCCTTCCCGGCTTGATGAAGGTGATCTGCCCCTGCGCCGCGATCACGCGTTCGTTGTGCGAGTTGCAAGCAAAGGCGAAGGCGGAATCGGCGAGCGTGAAGATGAACCCCCCATGGGCAATGCGTTGGCCGTTGACCATGTCCGGCCGCACCGTCATCGCGAGCGTCGCGAAGCCGGGGCCGATCTCGACGATCTCCATGCCGAGCCCTTTGGAGGCATCGTCCTCCGCCCACATCGCCTCGGCGCAGGCGCGGGAGATATTCTCGGGCGACAGGGCAGCTTTGACGTTCACGCGCTTCTCCCGGCCAGATGGTTGTCCATGATGTTCTGCTGGTTGGCCAAAACTGTCAAATAATGCGACGCATTTGCATCGTCAGCGTCTGAAGCACCTGCTCAGACATGGTCATAATCGACCACGACGCGCTCCGACGACGGTTTCGCCTGGCAGGTCAGAACGAAGCCCGCCTTCAGCTCCCAGGGCTCCAGCGAATAGTTGATGTCCATCGGCGCCTCACCTTCGACCAGCTTGGCGCGGCAGGTCGAGCACATGCCGCCCTTGCAGGCGAAGGGCAGATCGACGCCGGCGCGCAACGCGGCATCGAGGATCGCCTCGTCCTCGGCAACCGGCACGTCGCGACGCTTGCCATCGATGATCAGCGAGGCGATCGCCTTCGGCGGCGCGTCGGGAGCCACCACCTTCTTCGGCCGCGGCTTGCCGCCGAACTCGGAGACGAAGCGCTCGACGTGGATGCGCTCTTCCGCGATGCCGAGCTCGCGGCAGGTGGTCTCGATGTCCTCGCTCATGCCAAGAGGGCCACAGATGTAGAGATGATCGACGCTAGCCGCCGGCACCAGCGAGCGCAGCAGCACCCTCACCTTGTCGCCGTCGAGCCGGCCATGCAGGATCGGGATGTCCTGCTCTTCGCCGGAGATAACGTGGAAGATGGAGAGGCGGTCGATGAAGCGGTCCTTGAGCTCCTCGAGCGCCTCGAGAAACATGATGTTGTCGGTCGTGCGGTTTCCGTAGAACAGGAAGAAGCGGCTGTCCGGCTCGCGCGCGAGCACGCCCCTCACGATCGACAGGATCGGCGTGATGCCGGAGCCCGCAGCGAAGCCGACATGAATGCGTGCGCTATCCGCCGGCGGGACTGCACCGAAGCGCCCGGTCGGCGTCATCACGTCGAGCTGGTCGCCGCATTTCAGCTCGTCCGCCGCCCAGTTCGAAAACGCGCCGCCGTCGATCTTCTTCACGGCGATACGAATCTCGCCGTCATCAGGGCCGGAGCAGATCGAATAGGAGCGGCGCACCTCCTCTCCCTCCAGCGTGGTGCGGAGCGTGAGGTACTGGCCGGGCGTGAAGGCGTAGTCGCGAGCGAGTTCGGCGGGAATGGTGAAGGTCATCGAGATGGCGTCCGACGCCTCGCGGCGGAGGTCGTTGACGGCGAGGCGATGGAAGCGAGGCGCGGCGGCTGACATGGTCAATGACACTTGAAATAATCGAAGGGTTCGCGGCAAGACTTGCAGCGCCACAGCGCCTTGCAGGAGGTCGAGCCGAATTCAGACAGCAGCTCGGTATTTTCCGAGCCGCATTGCGGGCAGGCCACTGCCTGCTCACCAAACAGCGCCCGGCGCGAGCTTGAAGCTTGCGGCGGCGCGATGCCGTAGGCGCGCAGCTTTTGGCGGCCCTCCTCGCTCATCCAGTCGGTGGTCCAGGCCGGCGACAGCACGGTGCGGACTTTTGACCGGCGAAAACCGGCGCGCTCCAGCGCGACCTCGATTTCCAGCGCGATCATGTTCATCGCCGGACAGCCGGAATAGGTCGGGGTGATCGCGACCTCGACGTGATCGCCGTCGAGCGCAACCTCGCGCAGCACGCCGAGGTCGGCGATGGTCAGCACCGGAATTTCGGGATCGACCACGCTCGCCGCGGCGTCCCAGGCGCGCCGGCGCAGCTCGCTGTCACGGTCGAGCAGGCTCACCATGTCAGCCCCGGAAAGGTGCGCTGCATCGATTGCAGCTCGGACAGGAGATGGCCGAGATGTTCGCTGTGCCGGCCCACGCGGCCGCCTTGCTGCATCCAGTCATTCTGCGGCAAGACCAGCGTGGCTTCGCTGACGACATCGGAAAGCGTCTGCAACCAGCGACCACGCAAGGTGCCGGGATCGATCGCGATACCGGCATGGATCAGCGCGCGCTCGCCGTCGTCGACGGAAAACATCTCGCCGGTAAAGGCCCAGAGATGATCGATCGCGGCTTGCGCGCGGGCGTGGCTCTCATCGGTGCCGTCGCCGAGCCGGATGAGCCACTCCGAGGCGTGGCGCAGATGATAGGCGCTCTCTTTCTCCGACTTGGCGGCAATCGCTGCCAGCGTCGTGTCGCGCGAATTCATCATCGCGCGCCAGTAGAGGTCGGCGAACGCGGAATAGAAGAACTGCCGCACCAAAGTCTGGGCAAAATCGCCGTTGGGCTGCTCCACCAGCAGCAGGTTGCGGTACTGCCTGACGTCACGCAGATAAGCGAGCTTGTCCTCGTCGTTGTTCTTGCCTTCGGCCTTGGCGGCATAGCTGTAAAGCTCGCGCGCCTGACCGATGAGGTCGAGCGCGATGTTGGAGAGCGCCATGTCCTCTTCCAGCATCGGTGCGTGCCCGCACCATTCCGACAGCCTGTGGCCGAGGATCAGCGCATCGTCGGCACGGCGTAACGCGTAGAGCACCAGCGGCGTTTCGGAGACCTCGATGTTGGCGGTCGCCATCACATGTGTCCCACTTCCTCGGGCACCTCGTAAAAGGTCGGATGCCGGTAGATCTTCGATTCCGCCGGCTCGAACATCATGCCTTTTTCGGTGGGATCGCTCGCGGTGATCGCGGTCGACGGCACGACCCAGATCGACAGGCCCTCGCCGCGGCGGGTGTAGATGTCGCGGGCGGCTTGCAGCGCCATGGTGGCATCGCTCGCATGCAGCGATCCCACATGCTTGTGCGCGAGCCCGTTGCGGCTGCGAATGAAGACTTCCCACAGCGGCGTGTTCGGCGTGGCCATATTGATCTCCCTACTCGGCGGCTTGCGCAGTCTGGCGATGCGCACGTTTGGCGGCATAGCTAGCTGCGGCTTCGCGTACCCAGGCCCCCTCCGCATGCGCCTTGCGACGCGCGGCTATGCGGTCGCGATTGCACGGGCCGTTGCCGGCGAGCACCTGCTTGAACTCGGTCCAGTCGATCTCGCTGTAACGCCAGTGCCCGTCGGCATCCTGCGTCATGCCGGGATCGGGGATGGTGAGGCCGAGATATTGCGCCTGCGGCACCGTGGCATCGACGAACTTCTGGCGCAGCTCGTCGTTGGAGAACCGCTTGATCTTCCACTTGGTCGAGGTGTCGCTATGCTGGCTCGTGCTATCTGGCGGGCCGAACATCATCAGCACCGGCCACCACCAGCGATTCAGCGCATCCTGCGCCATCGCCTTCTGCTCCTCGGAGCCGCGGCACAGCGTCAGCATGATCTCGTAGCCCTGGCGCTGATGGAACGACTCCTCCTTGCAGACCCGGATCATTGCGCGCGCATAGGGGCCGTAGGAGCAGCGGCACAGCGGGATTTGGTTCATGATCGCGGCGCCGTCGACCAGCCACCCGATGGTGCCGATATCGGCCCAGGTCAGCGTCGGATAGTTGAAAATCGAGGAGTACTTGGCTTTGCCCGCGAGCATGGCATCGACCAGCTCTTCCCGCGAGGTGCCGAGCGTCTCGGCCGCGGCATAGAGATAGAGCCCATGGCCGCACTCGTCCTGCACCTTGGCGAGCAGCGCGGCCTTGCGGCGCAGGGTCGGCGCGCGGGTGATCCAGTTGCCCTCAGGCAGCATGCCGACGATTTCGGAATGGGCGTGCTGGGAAATCTGGCGCGTCAGCGTCTTGCGATAGGCCGCCGGCATCCAGTCGTTCGGCTCGATGCGCTCCTCCGCATCGATGCGGGCCTGGAACTGCGCAGCTCGGCCTGCGTCCTCAAGACCGCGGTCGTCGGTCTCGGCCGTATTCAGCGCCTGGGTATACATGCGCATCCTCCCGATTTATTGGGAGGCAATATATAACAAAAATCACACCATGCAAGATATTTCTGTAACATAAAACTCAGGCCCCGAACCTCCTTTCCAGCAGCTTTCGCGCCGGCGGCAGTGGCCCCTTCTCGTTGGTTCCATGTCCATCAAGCCATTGTTCGGAGGGGGCGAGCAGCGCGCGATAAATTTCGCCGCACAGGTCCCGTGCGGCCCTGCCCGGCCAGTTCGTCGGCAGCAGGCTTTCGGGCAATAGCGGATCGCGCAGCACGACGCGGCGATAGTAGTGGATCAGGAGGATGCGCGCGGTAAACGCATCGGCCTCGGACAGATCGGCGCCGCGGCCGATCGCGGCGCGCAGCGGCTCGAACGTCTTCATGAATTTCAGATAGGCATCTGCGGTGCGATCCAGCGGCCAGCTTGCGCTGAGCAGACGACGACCGCTGTCATCCTCCGCCGAGACTTCGAGACGGATCGCGCCCGAGGCTTCATCCGGCACCGGCAGGCCCGACGGCGCGACCCAGACCCCCGGCAGCGGACTGCCGAAGCCGGCGTTACGGAGCGCTTCGCGCGAGACGTCGCGATCTCCGCCATTGCCGATCAGGAGCAGCTCGAAGCGTCCGGTCCAGTCGGATGGCGGCGGATCGTAGATGTGGCGCGTCGCGGCCTCGAACGTCTGGCGCCCCTTCTCGGCCAGCCGATAGAAGCTGTTGCGGCCGACCTTCTCGCGCGTTAGCCACCCGTCGGCGGCGAGCCGCGACATCGCCGTGCGCACAACCCCGCTGTCGATGTCGAGCCCTTGAAAGAACTCCAGCAGCGTGCCGAGCCACACCACACCGCCGCGCGGCACGATGGCATCGCCGAACACGGTGATGACGATGGAGCCGGTGCGTGACGGTTCACGCTTGAGCTGGTCGATGATGCGGGACAACGGATGCGCCATGCGCGAGGCATAGCGCGTTTGATGCGGGCGCGACAATGGACGGGTGCGACAATGCGAGAGCCGGGCTCGATCCTTCGAGACGGCGCTTCGCGCCTCCTCAGGATGAGGTCTGACCGCTTTCGCGCGGCGTCAATTACTCTCAACCCTCATGGTGAGGAGCGCGGCAGAGCCGCGCGTCTCGAACCATGCAGGCCCGGCTATCTATGCGGATCGGGATAGGCCAAGCTGCGCCAACCGCTACGGTCGAACGGCCGCCACTGGCCTTCCTTCTGTGCGAGCCGGTCGGCGACCGCGTAGACCACGGCCGGATGATGGCCCATGCCGCAATGGCTGCTCTCGACCTCGATGCTCTCGGTCTGTGCGCCCGACTTCTCCATGCAGCCCTGCCAGGCGCAGACGCCGTCGGTGCGGCTGAAGATGGCGGTGGTCGGCACTGGCGGCGGGACAGCGAGCTCGCCGCCGAACCGCGGATCGACCTCGTCGGACTTCCGCCCGCTCGCCCATTCATAGACGCGCCAGGCATTGGTCGAGCGGGGATTGCCGGCAAAAGGACTGCCGAGCGTGATCACCTGCCGCACGCGCTCGGGCATCATCTTGGCGAGCTGGCGCGCATAGAGGCCGCCAAGGCTCCAGCCGACCAGGCTGATCTTGCGGCCATGGGTGTCGCTGAGCTCCTCGACCAGATCAACCATCGCATGCTGCACGCCCTCGCGCAGGCCATAGTTGCGGCCCTGGCGCCAGCCGCTTACCGCATAGCCCTTGCTGGTCAGAAACGTCCGCAACGCACGCGTGGATGCATCCGAGGCCACGAGGCCCGGCAGCACCAGCACCGGATGCCCATCGCCGCGCGGCGCAAGGCTCAGCAGCGGCAGCGCGCCGAGGAATGCGCCGAACTCGTGGATCGCGCGCCCTTCCAGAAACATCAGTGTTCTCGACGGCGGACGCAGCGTCTGGGCAGTAGCGGTCATCAATGTTTCCCCTGAGAAGACGCCGGGCGCGATGCCGGCAAATGGGCATGAATTCCAATACGCCGGCTTCTTGATCGTTCCGCAGCGCAGCATGAATCAGCTAGGCGGCCGGTTCCCGACATTCAAGCGGGAGAGTCGCGGCGCGACAATAGGCCCGCGCGTTAATGCTAACGGCCGTGACGCAAAAGTCACAGCAGTCGGAGCAGGAATTCTACGGAGTAGAGCGCGAGCCCGGCGAGCCCGCCGATCAGCGAACCGTTGAAACGGATGTATTGCAGGTCGCGCCCGATGTTGATTTCAATCAGCGAAATCAGCTGCGCCATATCCCACGCCTTGACCTGGTCGGAGATGAAGATTGAAACGCCGCTCTTCTGGTCGGCGACGAAGCTGCGCAACACCGTGACCAGCCCCTTGTTGATCTCGCCGCGCAGCTCGGCATCGGCGGCGAGGGCTTCTCCAGCAGCGGCGAACATGCCGGCGAGGTGATGCTGAAGCACCTGTGTCTCACCGCTCGCGCTGCGTTCGATGAACGAGCGCGTGTTGGCCCAGACGGTGCGGGCGAGATCGGCGAGCTCCGGCCGCGCAAGCAGATCGCGCTTCAGGCCGTCGATCCGGTCGATATAGGCCTGGTCGGTGCCGAGCCGGTCGACGAAGCTCAGCACCATGCGGTCGAACTCGCCGCGGAACGGATGTTTGGGATCGCTGCGCACTTCATTGAAGAAGGCGGTGGCGGACGCCACGATCTTGTTCACCAGAAACTTGTCCGCGCGATAGAGCCGCAGCAGGGTCGGCAGTTCCGCGCGCACCTTCTCGCGGATCATCCCCATCGTCTCTTTCTGGTTCAGCGTCTCGTGCATCACGCGCAGGAGATCGTCGAACAGGATCTGATGGCGCCCCTCCGCCACGAAGCCGCGCAGCGTACCGACGGCAAGCGGCGCAAGATCTATTGCCTCCAGCTGCGATGACATACGGCGGATGATGAAGGTCATCAGCCCCGAGCTCTCCGTCGCCGAGACGGCCTCCGGCAACAGGCGGAGCGCGAAGCGCGCGAGATCGTCGCTGCGCTTGCGGTCGCGGAGCCAGTCGGCAACGAAGGAGCCGAAATCGATCTCCTTCAGCTTGGCCTCGACCGGACCGGCCTCGAGGAGATGCACCTGGATGAATTCGCCGAGCTTGTCGGCGATCCGCGCCTGGTTGCTCTGGATGATCGCAGTATGCGGGATCGGCAGGCCGAGCGGCCGCTTGAACAGCGCGACCACGGCATACCAATCCGCGAGGCCGCCGATGGTCGCGGCTTCCGCGAAGGCGGCGATGAAGCCGAACACGGGATGCACCGGCAGCAGCCATTTCGCGACGATGAAGAGCAGAAGCGTCGCGGCCAAGACCAGTGTCGCCAGCGCTTTCACACGGCGCAGCTCGGCCGCACGTTCGGCATCGCCGGGGGTGTCGAAGGAGAAGGTGGCGGGTGCATTCATGACGGATGGGAGATTACGTCATTCCGGGGCGATGCGAAGCATCGAACTATGGTGCGCTCTTGCGCACCTGAGAAGCTCGAGATTCTCTGGTGCGCAATTGCGCACCAGAGTTCGCCCTTCGGGCGCCCCGGAATGACGGTCAGTCACAATGACGGCAGCGTAGAAACAAAAGGCCCGCCGAAGCGGGCCTCAAATTTCAGTTTCGCTCAGGGCGCCGGATCAGGCGGTCTTGTTGTAGACCTTGGCAAAATTGTCCTGAGCGGACTTCGCACCGTTGGCGGCGAGCTGGCCGAAATAGTCGGCGGTCGCCTTGGCACGCGAGACGAACACTTCGCCGCGGGCGCGGAGCAGGCTCGACTGGATCTCGACGGCTTCGCTGACCGACTTGGCTGAAGCAAGCTTGTCGATGCCGGCGAAGAACGCCTGGGCGTCGTCGTAGATCGCCTGCTGGATGTTGCGGCTGATCTTGCCGGCCTCAGTGACGGACTCGGTCACTGCGCTCTCGACGGCGGCGGTCACGCGCTCGGAGCCAGCGAACACCTCGGCAGCACGGTCCTTGGCGGTGTTGGCGGACTTCTTGACGAACTCGCGGGCGGCCTCGGGAACTTCCAGGTTCTGGATGTTCTTGAAAGCGTCCTTGAAGCCTTCGAAAGCGGTGTTGGTCTCGGTAGTCATGGGGTTCTCTCCATCCTCATTGTTTGAGCTATGGGCTCACCCCGTCCGCATTGGCCCGAGGCACGGCCTATATGGCATAGTTAATTGTGCGATGCAATATTCTTATTGCACTGCGATATCACGAAACTGTGAACAGCCTTAACAGAAGGCAATATGATGCCTCCCTGGCCAAACAGGTTCCCGGAAAGCGGTTGGGACCTCTCCCCCGGTGCTGGACGGCGGTCCTAGTGCTGGACGGCGCCTGGCAGCCCGTAGGCCTCCATCTGGGCCTGGACCTGCGCGATGTTGTGGCCGAGCACAACGATGTCGTGGGTCTTGCCGCCGACGTCCCGGACATGGTCGCGCAGCAGCGCCTCGGCCTTGAAACCGAGGCTCTCGAACACGGCGATCGCGGCCTGCTGGTCGACCGTCATCTGGACCGAGAGTTTTTCCAGGCCCGCACCGAGCGCGAGCGCGAAGGTCTCCTGCGACAGCGCCCGCCCTACCCCCTTCCCGCGAACGTCGAGCGAGACCACCATGCGGATCTCGCCGACATGGGGTGACCAGGAGTGCGGATCGCGCACCAGCGTGCCGCAGCCGACGACCTTGCCGTCCCTGACCGCAAGCAGGCTCGTAATCGCGCCACGCTCGATCTCCTTGACCCAGGCCGACAGCACCTTCGGCTCGCTGATGTTGCGCGGCAGAAACAACAGGTCGTGGGTCGGCAGGCCTTTGCCGAAGGCGAGCACCGCGGCTTCATCCGCGGGCGACATCAGGCGAATCTCGATATCGCCGGCGTCGGTCTTGACGTGGCGCGGATAGGAACGCTGCTCGCTCATGTCGATCTCTTCCCTAGCCAGGAATCCAGTTTCGGCCATAGCCGCTTCACGGCGTTGGCTCCCGCGACGAGCGAGACGTGACCGCCCTTCAGCATCACCTCTTCCTTGTCCGCAGATCCAATCTTCGCGATCAGGTGCTTGGCGGCGTCATACGGCACGATGTGATCATGCTCGGCGACCGCATGCAGAATCGGCACCTTGATGTTGTCGAGCTTCGCAGGCCGGCCGCCGACCGACATGGTGTCGTTGAACAGCTTGTTGTCCCACATCAGGTCTTTGGTGATGGCGCGGAAATACTCGCCCGCCAGCGGCAGCGTGTCGGTCGCCCAACGGTCGAACATGCGGTAGGACTTGACGAACTCGTCGTTCCAGATGTTTTCCCAGAGCTGAATCTGGCTCACCGTGCGCGAGGCCGGACGCAGCATCTCGAACGAGGACAGGATCATCTCCGGCGGCACGTTGCCGACACTGTCCACGAGTCGATCGACGTCGAAATAGCGACGGTCGGAGAAATTCGAGAACAGCTTCATCTCGCGGAAGTCGATCGGCGTGGTGAAGCAGATCAGATTCTTCATCGGCCCATCCTTGTGGATCGCGCCGTAGAGCAGTGACAGCACGCCGCCGAAGCAATAGCCGATGACGGAGACGTCCTGCTCGCCGGAATCCGCCTGTACGCGGCGGACGCAGTCCGGGATGAAGTCGAGGACATAGTCTTCCATCCGCAGGCTCTTCTCCTCCGGCCGGGGCGCGCTCCAGTCGAGCATATAAACGTCGTAACCGCGCTTGAGCAGGAATTCGATAAAACTCTGGCCGGGGACGAGGTCGAGGATGTAGCCGCGGTTGGTGGTGGCCATCACGATCAGCACCGGCACGCGGTAGATCTCGTCCGACATCGGCCGATAACGATAGAGATTCATAGTGCCGCGTGAATGCAGCACGTCCTTGGGCGTCGATCCAAGTGATGGACCCGAGGTCGAGAAATATTCAACGCCCTTGATGCTGCGCTGGATGGCGCGCTGCACCTCGCTCTGGATGCGTTCCGGGATAGATGCGAAATCAAGTCCGGGAGCTGCATTCATGCCAGCTCTCCGCCCTCAGACGGCGGACGCTTGGTGCGCGGCGGCCGCAATGCGGAATCGGCCCCCTGAGACACGCCGGCACTTGCAGCCATCTGGCTCAGCAGCGACTTGATCTCACCGATCTGGCCTTCGATAGCTTGCAGCCTTTCGGCAAGGCCTGTGACCTGCTCCCGGCTCGGCAGGTTCATGGAGACGAGGTACTTCTCCATGAGTTCGCCGAGCTGCTTCTGAGCACCTGCAGCAACTCCCCCGGCGCGGTTCATCGCCTGCGAAAACTCGGGCGACGACATGGCCTGGTTGGCGAAGGAGTTGAACCCCTTCTCCATCTCACCAACCATCTTTTGCCACATGGCGACCGGGTCATTGGTCTTGTCGGTCATCGGCGTCCTCCAGATGTCGAGAGCTTCGATGCCCTTCTTTTTTCGCCATACCACACCGTTGCGCGGTGCCGGTCAACCGGCAAGCAGCGGCTCGGTGCCGCGTGCGGCTTTCATTGCAACGGGAAACCGTGCGATACACAATCGAGCAAAAGCCAAGGGAAAGCGCCCGTGAACGCCCATCAGCCGCCTCAGACCGTCCGCGCCAACGGCATCGACATCTGCTACGAGATCTTCGGCAGCGACAATGCCGAACCGCTGCTGCTGATCATGGGGCTCGGAGCGCAGATGATCCATTGGGACGATGCGTTCTGTGAGCAGCTTGCCGCGCGCGGCTTCCGCGTGATCCGCTTCGACAATCGCGACATCGGCAAGTCGAGCCATCTGACGGGCGGCAAGCGGTTGACGCCACTCGAGCTACTGAAGCTGCGCTTCTTCAAGATTCCCGTCGCGGCAACCTACAGGCTGATCGACATGGCGAAAGACACGGTCGGGCTGATGGATGCGCTCGGCATCAAATCGGCGCATCTTGTCGGTGCCTCCATGGGCGGCATGATCGCGCAGGAGGTCACGCTGTCGTTCCCGCAGCGCGTGCGCTCGCTGACCTCGATCATGTCGACGACGGGCAGTCCGCGCGTGCCGCCGCCGACGCGCGAGGCCGCCGCAATGCTGATGGCGCCGCCACCGCGCAGCAAGGAGGAGTTCATCGTCCGCTACGGCCAGACCTGGAAGGTGTTGCGCGCCGGACATTTTCCGGAGGAGGAAGCGCTCGATCCCGAACGTGCCGAGCGCGTGTTCGCGCGCGGGCTCAATCCGGCCGGCGTCGGCCGCCAGCTCCGCGCTGTGCTGGCGTCCGGCAGCCGCAAGGAGCGGCTGCATGCCGTGCAGACGCCGACGCTCGTGATCCACGGCACCGTCGATCCGCTGGTGCGGCCGGAGGGCGGCAAGGACACCGCCGAGTCAATTCCAGGCGCAAAGCTGTTGATGATCGACGGTATGGGCCACGCGCTGCCAATGCGGTTCTGGCCTGAGATCATCGGCGCCATCGACAAGCACGCGCATGGCGCGGCGGCGCAGGCGGCTTAACTCTTCTTCGCCATCCAGATTACGTGGCGCGCGCCGCCGCCTCTGCCGGTGGCGCGGACGGCGACTTCATTGACGCCGAAGCCCGCGCGCTTAAGGCGCTTGGTGAAGGCGGGATTGGGTCCCGACGACCAGACGGCGAGCACGCCGCCCGGCCGCAGTGCTGTCTTCGCCGCCGCCAGCCCACTTGCGCTGTAAAGCGCGTCATTGCCCTTCCGGGTCAGTCCTTCGGGACCATTGTCGACGTCGAGCAGTATAGCGTCGAAGGCCGCGCTCTTGGCACGGATGACTTCGCCGACGTCGGTTTCCCGAATGCTGACCCTGGCATCATCGAGGCTGTCGCCGAAGACCTCTGCCATCGGACCCCGCGCCCACGTGACCACCGCGGGGACCAACTCGGAGACCACGATCTTCGACTTGGCTCCAAGTACGGTAAGCGCCGCACGCAGCGTAAAGCCCATGCCCAATCCGCCGATCAGGACAACGGGCTTGGCGACCGTCTCGATCTGCTTCGCCGCGAGCGTTGCGAGCGCGGCTTCCGAGCCCGACAGGCGGTTGTTCATCAGCTCGTTGGTGCCGAGCTTGATGGAAAACTCCTTGCCCCGCCGCATCAGGCGGAGCTCTTCGTCGGAGCCGGGGATTTTGGCGGTGTCGATTTTTTCCCAGGGAATCATCCCTGACGTTTAGCATGAATAATTCGTAGCCTACCCTCCCGCCCAGACGTCCAGCACATAGCGGTTCTTCGTCCCCATCTCCTCGATCCAGCGCGCACTGACGGCCGCGTCGCTGCCGCTCTTCTCGCGGTGGATCGCGACCAATGCCGCCTTTACGTCCGGCTCCATCTTGCCGCCGTCGCCGCAGATATAGATGATCGCGCCCTGCTCGATCAGCGGCCAGACCTTGTCCTTCTGCGCGGCGAGCAGGTGCTGCACATAGGTCTTCGGTCCGTCCGCGCGCGAGAACGCAGTGAAGAGTTCCGTGATGCCGCTCGCCGCCAACGCCTTCAGCTCGTCCCCGTAGAGAAAATCCTGGTCAGGATGACGACAGCCGAAGAACAGCATCGCGGGTCCGAGGCTGGCGCCCTTCGCCTTGCGCGCGGCGCGTTCCTGAAGGAAGCCGCGGAACGGCGCGAGGCCCGTGCCGGGGCCGATCATGATGATGGGCACCGAGGGATCGTCGGGAAGCCGGAAGCCGGCCTTGGTCTCGCGCACGGTGGCGTAGATCGCATCGCCGGCGCGCCGGTTGGCGAGATAGTTCGAGCAGATACCCTTGTAGGTGCCGCGGCCGGAGGCGGCCGCCCCTTCGACCACGCCGACCGTGACACTGCAGTGCGCCGGCTCGACCGACGGCGAGGACGAGATTGAGTAATAGCGCGGCGCCAGCAGCGAGAGCATTTCGAGATAGACGTGGAACGGCAATTCGCAGGCCGGATATTCGAGCAGCAGGTCGAACACTGATTTGCGCCTGGCCAGGATCTCGCTGCGGTAACGCTCGAGCGGCTCAGCCTCCTCGCCGACGAAGGCGAGCAGCTTCGGCTTGGTGACCGGACAGCGGGTGTGCTCGGCCATGATCTGGATCTGCTTCCGCGTCGCGACCTGCTGCAGCTCGACGAATTCGCTGAGCAGGCGGCCGACGGACACGGCATCCCCCACCGGCAATTGCGCGCGGCGGCCCTCGGCGACCTGAAGCCTGATCTGGTCGGCAGGCAGGAAGCCGAAGCGGCGGGCGACCGAATCCACCAGCGTCGGATCGTTGCGCGGCACGACGCTTAGGTGATCGCCGACGCGGTAAGTGACGTTGGACGGCAGCTGCACCTCGATGTGGCGCGTCGAACGCTCGGAGGGATTGGAGCCGCCCTTGTTCTGAAGCTCGTCATTGACCAGCACCTTCATCGCAACAGCACCGCCCTGGGCCACGATGGTGTTGACGGCGGTCATCGCCACCGGCTCGATCGCATAGAGCGGATCGTCCTCGGCGGTGCGGGTGAAATTCCAGTCGATGCCGAATTCCTTGGTCGCGACCTGGGCCGCCGCCGGGAACCATTTCTGGAACTGGCCGTCGAGATCGCTGCGCGCATCGCCCTCGCCGCGCGGATAGACCGCGCGCGCACCATGCGACGACAATTGCTCGTCAATCAGGCGCGGCACCGATTGATAGGTCGCGGCCCAGTCGCTGTTGCCGCAACCGAACACGGCGTAGCGGACATTGGCAAAAGCATCCTTCGGCAGGTCGCCGCCGAGCCATTTGACGAACTGCGTCGCATTATCAGGCGGCGCGCCGTTATAGGAGGCGCAGATGATCAGAACGCCGCCCTCCTGCGGCAACTTGCCGACGTAATCGTCGAGCGGGCCGAGATGCACGGCAAAGCCATTGATCTCGGCGAGATCAGCCATGCGCGTCGCGAGCTCCTCGGCGGTGCCGAGATTGGAGCCGTAAAGCACCAGCATCGGCGTGTTATGGCCGGGCCGGGCCGTCGGCTGGCGCGGCGCCTTCGGCGCCGAGGACGCAGCCGCGACAGGCCCGCCATAGGCGCCACGCTCGCGATCGGCGCGCGGGCGCACCCTGATCTTGAAGCCTTCCGGCTTCATCGTCAGGGTTTCCTTCAGGTGCATCTGGTAGCGCTGGTGATCGATCAGCTTGAAGCGCTGCAAGATCATGCCGAGCGCGAGCGCGGCCTCGTGCATGGCAAAGCCGCGGCCGATGCAGGCGCGCTGGCCGTTGCCGAACGGCTTCCAGGCATTGACCGGCCGCTTGGCTTCCGCCTCGCGGCTGAAATTCTCGGGATCGAACGCATCCGGATTTGGCCCCCAGACGCTGGGATCGCGATGCAGCGCGGTCACCAGGATGGTGGTGAAGGTGCCCTTGCGGAGCTTGTACTTGCCGCCACCGAGCGTCTCGTCCTTGAGCGGCGAGATGCCATAAGCCGGCGCCGGCGGCCACAGCCGCAGCGCCTCTTTCAGGATCTGCGTGATGTAGGTGAGCTGCGTCACCTGCTGGTAGGTCGGCTTCGCGTTGACGTCGGGGCCGAAGACACGATCGACCTCGTCATAGGCCCTCTTCAGGATCTCCGGATGCTTGAGCAGCGCATAGAGCGTGTAGGACAACAGGCCGCTGGTGGTCTCGTGGCCCGCGATCAGGAAGGTGTTGATCTGGTAGCGGATGTTGACGTCGTCGAGCTGCTCGCCGGTCGAACGATCGACGCCGGTCATCATCGCGGCGAGCATGTCCTTCTTGTCGTCGATCCCCTCGGCGCTCTTGCGGCGCTCGGCAATGATCTCGTCGACCATCTTGTTCATGAAGGCGACGTCTTCGGCGAGCGTCTTGCGCCGCTTCTGCATCCAGATCTGCTCGAACGGCAGGCCGCGGGTCATCATGATGGTTTCGAGCGAGCGCACCAGCGACTCGACGAAAGGATGGTAGTCGCGCCGGTAGAACGAATTGAAACGGTACTCGAAGCCGCACAGGCCGATCGTGTCCAGCGTCAGCGCCGTCATGTCGTGGACGACGTCGATCTCGTCGTCGGCGTTGAGCCGCTCCCATTTCTGGACGAGCTGCTCGGCGATATCGACCATGCTCGGATGATAGGACTGCATGGCTCGGTTGCCGAACGGCTGGAGCAGGATGTTGTGCGCCTTGCTCCAGTTCGGCTCGCGGGTGTCGGCCGTGAACAGCCCGTCCCCGCCGACCGCGCGTACGCGCCGCAATGCACCGCGCACCGTCTTGTCGAAGCGCTTCTCGTCGGACAGTTCATCGACGAGATCGTGGCCCGAGACGACCACGATCGGCGAGCCCATCATGTCGAGCCAGAAGATCGGACCGAGCTCCTTGGCGAGCCGCGTCAAATGCTGCACGGGGGCGGCCGAGTCCAGCGACAGCATGTTGCCGACCACCGGCTTGGTCGGCGGATGCGGAATCGGATCCAGACGGTTCTTGGATGACATTGACGTGCGTTTCCCCCTCAGTAACCCTCGTCATTGCGAGGAGCCCTTGCGACGAAGCAATCCAGATTGCCTCTGCGGATACATTTCTGGATTGCTTCGCTCCGCTCGCAATGACGAGCGCTAGCCAAACCGCCTTCTACGCCATTCGATCAGCTTGGCGCTGACCTCTTCCGGCTTCTCCTGCTGCGTCCAATGGCCGCTGTCCTTCACCAGATACTTCTCGAGATCGGGGATCAGCTTGTCCATGCCGTCGGCGGAAGACGGCGGCAACACCGCGTCGTTCTCGGCCATGATCATCAGCGACGGCACCCGCACCGTATGATCGAGCCCTTCGGCGCGCGTCCAGTTGCGCGACATGTTGCGGTACCAGTTGATGCCGCCGGTAAAGCCGGTCCTGGTGAAATTGTCGACGAACACCTTCTTCTCTTCCGGCGACAGGATCGGCGTACGCGGATCATGCTTTGCGTCATAGCTGGCGATCATCTGCGGAAACGCCAGATTGACCCGCGGAGAAGCGCCGACGCCGGCAACCACCTCCTCTGCCGGCGCGTCGGCTGGGCGCGGCGCCGGCTTGCGCATGAACGCGTCAAAAGTCTGTTCGACGCGACTTCCGAAAATCCTGTCGGGCTCACGCGCCGGGTCCTGGAACTGCACGATGTACATCTTGTCGCCGAAGCGCGCGCGCAAGAGCTCGATCGGATCAGCCCAGGCACGGTTGGTATGCGGCGTGTTGATGCCGACCACGCCAGCCACCCGGTCGATGTGCCGCAACGGCATCTGCCAGACGATGAAGCCGCCCCAGTCGTGACCGACGAAGACTGCCTTGTCGATCTGCAAATGGTCGAGCAGCCCGACGAGATCACCGGTCAGGTGCTCGATGTCGTAATCCTCGACCGCCTCGGGCCGGTCGGTCGCGCCATAGCCGCGTTGGTCGGGCGCGATCACGCGGATGCCGGCCTCGCTCAGCGCCTTGATTTGGTGACGCCAGGAGAAGGCGAGCTCGGGCCAGCCGTGGCACAGCACGATCGGCGGCGTGTCCGTGATCGGGCCCGCCTCGTAATAGCCCATGCGGATTCCGTTCGTCTGGACGAACTTGAGCTGTGGCATTTCAATCATCGAACCATTCCTACTCAGCGGCACCCTTGATGTCGGTCGCCGGCGGCGCGTAGGCCGCCTCCAAAGCGGCGAACTCCTCCGGCAGCATGTCGCACATCACCTGCACATGCGGAATGATGTTGGCGCCGACGATGAAGCCGAAATCGAGCTGGTCGCGATAGCTCTGCACGGTGATGTTGAGCGCCTGCCCGTGCGTCGAGATCGACACCGGGAAGATGTGCAATAGCTCCGCACCGGCGGCGTAAAGAGTCTGCCGCGGCCCGGGCACGTTGGACACGGTGATGTTGGCGGCCGGCGGCAGCACGTCCGACAGGTTCGAGCGGCTGTAGAGCAGCGCCAGGATCTGCACCATGATCGGCGCGCCCAGCATCGAGATGTTGGAGACCTGGGGCATCAGTGCGCGCAAGGGGTGCGACATCTCCTTGGACTTGGTCGATTGCGCGATGATGGCTTCCAGCCGCGCCTTGGGATCGTCGATGTTGGTCGCGATGGCGCAGATCATGCCGAACACCTGGTTGTTGGCCTCGGTGTTGCCCTCCTCGCGCAGCGAGATCGGCACCGCCGCGGTCAGCGATTTCGCAGGCAGCGTGCTGTACTCCTTCAGGTAACGCCGGACCACGCCGGAGGCGAGCGCCAGCACGACGTCGTTGAGCTTGCCGCCGGCCTGCTTGGCCAGCGCCTTGGCCCGCGACAGCGGGATCGACACGCCGGCGAAGCTCCGCTCCGAGGAGATGGTCTTGTTGAGCATGGTCGGCGGCGACACCATGCTGGCGAGACTCTCGCGCGACTTGGGATCGGCAACCTTGCCAAGCACCTCGGAGACGCTCTTGACCATTGTCGGGATATTGCCCGCGAAGCGCACCGCGCTCTCGATCTGATACATCGCGTTGTCGAACAGAATTGAGCCGATGTCGCTCTTGCCAGTGCGCGGCAGTTGCAGGTTCTGGGCGGCCTTGCCGGCGTCGAGCGGCTGGTTGAACAGCTGCTGGTAGGAATCGAGCAAGTTCGCCGCGATGTCGCGCGGCTCCTGTCCAGGCTTGCTGCCAGCCGCCGGCGGATCGACCTTCCGCGGGATCGGCGAGATGTCGTAGATCATGTTGGTCAGGGCGGCACCGGCACCGCCGTCGATGGCGGCATGGTGCATCTTCGAATAGAGCCCGACCTCGTTGTCCTTCATACCCTCGAACACATAGAACTCCCAAAGCGGGCGAGCGCGGTTCAAGAGCTTGGCGTGCATCCAGCCGACGATGCGCTCCAGCGTGGCGCGGTCGCGCGGCTGCGGCAGGCTGGCGCGGAAGATGTGGCGGTCGATGTCGAACTGATCGTCCTCGACCCAGGAGGGGTGATCGATGTCGAGCGGCGCCTTCTCCAGCCGCGCTTTCAGGATCGGCGCGATGTGCAGGCGCGAGACGATCATCGCCTTGAAGTCTTCGAAGAAGTCGCCCTTGTAGTCGTCAGGCAAGCGAAAGATCGCCATGCTCCCGACATGCATCGGCATTTCCGGCGTTTCCAGATAGAGAAACGACGCGTCCAGCGACGACAGCTTCTTACCGTCAGCCATAGTTCCCTCCCGCAAGATTTGACGGGCGCCTTGGCCAGCGCTTCTCGTCAGGCCGATACTGCCTGTTCCGGCGGGGCATATGCAATGGCAAACGGCCCTGCCCGGTCAAATGGCGAGAATTCCCCCTCCGGTTGCGCCAGCCGGTCGGCCACGGCCCACAATGCCGCGGGGTTCACCCCCAGCCCGATATGGCTCGCCAGATACACCTCGATGTTCTCGGCGCGGTCGGAGGGACGGAGCAGACAGGTCCGCCAGTTCACGACACCGTCGGCCCGCGAATAGATCGACGTCGCCGGCACCGGCAGATCGCCGGCGATCGCCTCGCGCAGTTCGGCGAAATCTTCGACCCGTTCGCCGGACAGCGCCTCGTAGAGCCGCGTGGCGTTAGTCGCCCGCACGTCATTGGCAAAAGGGCTGCCGAGCGTGATGACATAACGGACCATGTCGGGCGCCTGGAGCGCGAGATCGCGAGCATAAACGCCGCCAAGGCTCCATCCGACCAGGCTGACCTTGCGTCCGCTCGCAGCATGGATTTCGGCCAGACGCGCGCGCAGCGACTCCCGCATCCGCCCCAGCCCGCCGAGATTGCGGCCCATCCGCCAGGCATGTGCCTCATAGCCGAGCTCGCTGAGATAGCGTCGGATCGGGGCCATCGAGAGGTCACTGGCCAGAAAGCCCGGCAGCGCCAGCACCGGATGACCGTCACTCCTAGGCGCGCGCATCAGGACTGGCGACAGCAGCAGGCTCGCATTGAATTCGAACAGGCCGCGCGCCTCCGCAAGCAGCAGGGCGAGGCTCGGCGGACGAAGCCCGCCCGGCGCCTGCCGCCCGTCCGGCCCGGACGGCATTATTTCTTCTTGTCGCTGCTGCGCGTGCCGCCGAGGCCCGCCATCGTGACGAACATGTCCTGAAACCGCTCGGCGATCTTGGGATCGAAGGTGAACCAGCTCTGGATGAGCGATTCCGGCGAGACCTTCTCGATGTTGCTGAGCACCTGCTGCTGCAGCTTGTCCATCACCGCCGTCTGCATCGGCCCCACGTCAGGCAGACCGAAGAACTGGCGGGCCTCGAGGGGGGTGCAGTCGATTTCGATATTAACTTTCATGTCCCCTCCGGATGAGATTCGAGTGGCCTGTCGGCAGTATCGCCGCGAGTTGTGGTGCGACGCAAGCGACCTGATGCCGGCGCGACATGCCCCGTCCCGCAATCGGCCGATATAGTCAACCAAAGTCGAAAGACGCGGTCCTCCATGCCAGGCGGCACGGTCAGCATTGCTGCACAGCGGTGCAACTTGGCGCGTTCCTTGCTGGAATGGCGCTTGCACCGGTCGAGAACTCTGGGCAACATGGATCAATCAGCCCTGCCGAACAATCAAAAATCATCGGCAGGGCAGAGTGGAGAGGGTCAAGAATGTCAGTCGGTCGAAGTCTGTTTGCGGCGACGCTCGCCGGTACGCTTGCGTTGACGGTCGCGCCGGCGTCGAGCCAGACGCTGCGTTATGCCAACCAGGGTGACCTGAAATCCCTCGATCCCTATACGCTCAACGAAAGCACCACCCACGCCCATCTCGGTCACGTCTATCAAGGCCTCACCGCGCGCGACAAGGACCTCAAGATCATTCCGGCGCTGGCGGAAAGTTGGGAAACTCCGGAGCCGACCCGCTGGCGCTTCCATTTGCGCAAGGGCGTGAAATTCCACAACGGCGACCCCTTCACCGCCGACGACGTCGTATTCTCCGCCGATCGCGTCCGCAAGAAAGGGTCCAATATGCAGACCCGCCTTGCGCCCGACGTCAAGGTCGTGAAGGTCGACGACTACACCGTCGACTTCGTCCTGCCTTCGCCCAATCCCATCCTGCATAACTCGTGGGATGTCTGGTACATCATGGACAAGAAATGGGCCGAGGAGAACAACGTCGTCGATCCGACGCCGGTGGCGGCGACCACGCCGAGCTACGCCTCGCTCCACGAGAACGGCACCGGTCCGTTCACCATCGAAAGCCATCAGCCCGGCGTGAAGACGGTTTTCAAGGCCAACCCCAACTACTGGGGCAAGGTCGAGGGTAACCTGAAGGAGATCGTCTTCACCCCGATCGCTTCGGACGCCACCCGTGTCGCTGCGCTGCTCTCGGGCGAAGTCGACGTCATCGAGCCGGTGCCGATCCAGGACATCTCCCGCGTCGATTCCAGCCCCAACGCCCAGGTGCTGAAGGGGCCGGAGCTGCGCACCATCTTCATCGGCTTCGATCAGACCCGCGACGAGCTGCTCTATTCCAACATCAAGGGCAAGAACCCATTCAAGGACGTCCGCGTCCGCGAGGCCTTCTACAAGGCGATCGACATCGAGCTGATCAAGAAGCGCGTGATGCGCGAGCTGTCGACGCCATCGGCGCTGATGATCGCTCCGGAATTGTTCGCACTGTCGAAGGAGTTCACGCGGCCAAAATTCGACCCTGATGGAGCCAAGAAGCTCCTGACCGAAGCCGGCTATCCCGACGGCTTCGAGGTCACGATGGATTGTCCGAACGACCGATACGTCAACGACGCCGCGATCTGCCAGGCCGTCGTCGGCATGCTTGCCCGCATCGGCGTCAAGATCAACCTGCTGGCGCAGCCGAAGGCGCAGTACTTCGCCAAGGTGTTGAAGCAGGGCGGCTACCAGACCTCGTTCTACCTCCTGGGCTGGACGCCGAGCACGATGGACTCCCACAACGTGCTCTACGACATCATGGGCTGCCGCGACGATGCGAAATCCTCACGCGGCGAGGCCAATCTCGGCGGCTACTGCAACAAGGAGTTCGACGCCATCACCGACAAGGTGCTGGTCGAAACCGATACTGCCAAGCGCAACCAGCTGATCAAGCAGGCTTACGAAATCGGCAACAAGGACTGGTCCTACATCCCGCTGCACCAGCAGGCGCTGGCCTGGGGCGTGTCGAAGAAGGTCAACCTGCCGCAGCGCGCCGACAATCTGGTCATGTTCCATTGGGCGACCAAGAAGGAATAGCACCAGTTGAACACGAGGTCCCGGCGGCGTCAGGCATCCGGGACCTTTCCTTTTCCGGCTGACAAAGACGTCGACCGCACGCACACCCAAGGATAGTGGAAGGCATGCTCGCTTTCACTCTTCGCCGCGCCGTTCAGGCCATCGGCGTCATGTTCGCCGTCGGCATCATCGCCTTCTCGATGTTCCGTTTCGCCGGCGACCCCGTCAACCAGATCGTCTCGATCGACACGTCGGCGGCCGAACGCGAAGCCGTGCGCAAGTCGCTCGGCCTCGACGATCCCGTGCCGGTGCAGTTCGTGCGTTATTTCGCCGACGCCGCGCAATTCAAGTTCGGCGTCTCCTACCAGTTCCGCCAGCCGGTCTCGACGCTGTTGATGGAGCGTATGCCCGCCACGCTAGAACTTGCGATCTGCGCCACCGTATTTGCGATGGTGTTCGGCATCCTGATGGGCGTCTATTCGGCGCTGAGGCGCGACACCGTGCTCGCCAAATTATTCCAGGCGGTTTCGCTGATCGGCATCTCGTTGCCGACTTTCCTGATCGGCATTCTCCTGATCTATCTGTTCGCGGTGACATTGGGCTGGTTGCCCTCGTTCGGCCGCGGCGAGGTGGTCAAGCTCGGCTGGTGGAGCACAGGCCTGCTCACGCTGTCGGGACTGAAGGCATTGATCATGCCCTCGATCACGCTCGGCCTGTTCCAGATGACCCTGATCATGCGGCTGGTGCGCGCGGAGATGCTGGAAGTGCTGCGAACCGACTATATCCGCTTCGCCCGCGCCCGCGGGCTGACTACTCGCGCCATCCATTTCGGCCACGCGCTGAAGAACACGCTCATTCCCGTCATCACCGTGGCCGGCCTTCAGTTTGGCTCGGTTATTGCATTTTCGATCATCACCGAAACCGTGTTCCAATGGCCGGGCATGGGACTGCTGTTCGTGCAGGCCGTGCAAAACGTCGATATCCCGATCATGGCGGCCTATCTGCTGATGGTCTCGCTGATCTTCGTCACCATCAATCTGGTGGTCGACATTCTCTACACCGTGGTCGATCCGCGCCTGCGCGCGACCGTCGGCCGCGCTACATAAGGCCCCTGCATGTCCGACGCCGTCGCCTCCAATTCCGACAAGCAGAGCGCGCCGCCCGCGCATGCCGGTCGCAGCTGGCTCAGCCGCGCCCTCGACAGCGACATCTTCTATTCATTCCGCCGTTCCAAGCTGACCATGGTGGCGGCGGCCATTACCGTGCTGCTTTTCCTGCTCGCGATCTTTGCATCCGCGCTCGCGGTGCAGAACCCATTCGATCCGGCGCAGCTCCAGTTGATGAACTCGCGCATCTCGCCGCTCTGGACCGCCGACGGCCAGAGCCCGTTCCTGCTCGGCACCGACGAGCAGGGCCGCGACGTGTTCTCCGCCATTCTCTACGGGATGCGCATCTCGCTCGCCGTCGGCGTGGCCGGCGTGATCTTCGCCGGCGCGCTCGGCATCGCGCTCGGCCTGATCGCCGGCTATTTCGGCGGCGCGATCGATGGCGTGATCATGCGGATCGCCGACGTGCAACTGACCTTTCCCGCCATTCTGATCGCGCTGCTGGTCAATGGCATCGCGAAATCGATCCTCGGCAACCGCCTTGATGCCACCAGCATGCTCGTGGTGCTGGTGATCTCGATCGGCCTCAGTTTCTGGGTCGGATATGCAAGGACGGTGCGCGGCTCCGTGATGGTCGAGAAGAACAAGGACTACGTGGCCGCCGCGCAGCTGATCGGCCTGCCCGCGCCAAAGATCATGCTGCGGCACGTGCTGCCGAACACGATGGGCCCGATCCTGGTCATCGCCACCATCAACCTCGCGCTGGCCATCATCACCGAGGCAACGCTGTCCTTCCTCGGCGTCGGCCTGCCCGACACCATGCCTTCGCTCGGCACGCTGATCCGCATCGGCAACAATTATCTGTTCGCGGGCGAATGGTGGATCGTCGCTTTCCCCGGCCTCGCGCTGGCCGGGCTGATCCTGTCGATCAACCTGCTCGGCGACTGGCTGCGCGACGCGCTCAACCCGAAGCTCCGATGAGCAAAACCTCGACAAGAGCGCCTCACTCATGACCGAGCCTATCCTCTCCGTCCGCAACCTTCAGGTGGAGTTCGCCTCCCGCCGCGGCACGCTGCGCGCCATCGACGGCGTCTCCTTCGACATCGCCAAGGGCGAAGTGCTGGGCGTGGTCGGCGAATCCGGCGCCGGCAAATCTGTCACCGGCCTCGCCGTGATCGGCCTGATCGACCCGCCCGGCCGGATCGCGGGCGGCGAGGTTCGCCTGGCCGGCCTGCGCATCGACAATCTGCCGCCGGAGGAGATGCGCCGCATCCGTGGCAAACGGATCGGCATGATCTTCCAGGACCCCCTCACCTCGCTCAATCCGCTCTACCGGGTCGGTGACCAGATCATCGAGACGATCCGGACGCACCTGAACCTGTCCGAGACGGCCGCACGCCGACGCGCCATCGACCTGCTTGCCGAGGTCGGCATTCCCGCGCCGGAAAAGCGCATCGACGGCTATCCGCACGAATTCTCCGGCGGCATGCGCCAGCGCGTCGTGATTGCGCTCGCGATCTGCGCCGAGCCCGAGCTGATCATCGCGGACGAGCCGACCACCGCGCTCGACGTCTCCGTGCAGGCGCAGATCATCTCGCTGATCAAGCGGCTTGGCCGCGACCACGGCACCGCCGTGATGCTGGTGACGCACGACATGGGCGTGATCGCGGAGACCTCCGACCGCGTCGCCGTGATGTATGCCGGCCGTGTCGCCGAGATCGGTCCGGTGCAGGATGTCGTCAGAAATCCGCTGCATCCCTATGCCAAGGGCTTGATGGGCGCGATCCCGACGCTGGCCGGCGACGACAAGCGTCTCATGCAGATCCCCGGCTCGATGCCGCGGCTGTCGGCGATCCCGCGCGGCTGCTCGTTCAACCCGCGCTGCGCGTTCGCGTTCGACCGTTGTCGCGTTGATCGACCGGAGCCGCTGCCGCGCGGTGCGCAATCGGTCGCCTGCCATCTCTATGACAGCGTGCCGGCGGAGAGCGCGGCATGAGCGCTTCCTTCGTCCAGGCCACAAATCTGCGCCGGGTGTTCGACGTCTCGAAGCCCTGGCTCAACCGCGTGCTCGAAGGCGGGCATCTCGAATATCTCAAGGCGGTCGATCACGTCACCTTCGACATCAGAAAGGGCGAGACCTTTGCGCTGGTCGGCGAGTCCGGCTCGGGCAAGACCACGGTGGCGCGGATGGTCGTCGGCCTGTTGCCGCCGAGCTCGGGCGACGTGCTGATCGACGGCGTCTCGATGACGGATCCGCGGCAGGCGCCGGCGCGCCGAAAGCTGCGCCGCCGCATCCAGATGATCTTCCAGGATCCCTATGCGAGCCTGAACCCGCGCTTCCGGGTGGATGCCATCATCTCCGAGCCGATCCGCGCTTTCGACCTGATCCAGGGCGAGCGCGACATCCAGGCCCGCGTCGGCGAGCTGCTCAGCCTGGTCGGCTTGCATCCCGACGACCGGCTGAAGTTTCCGCACGAATTCTCCGGCGGCCAGCGCCAGCGCATCGCGATCGCCCGGGCGCTCGCATCGGATGCCGAGTTCATCGTCTGCGACGAGCCGACTTCGGCGCTCGACGTCTCGGTGCAGGCGCAGATCCTGAACCTGATGCGCGACCTGCAGGACAAGTTCGGCCTGACCTACATGTTCATCAGCCACAACCTTGCCGTGGTCCGCCACATGGCGAGCCGCGTCGGCGTGATGTATCTCGGCCGCATCGTCGAGATCGCGGAGGGGCGCGAGCTGTTCGCCCGTCCGCGTATGCCCTACACCAAGATGCTGCTGGGCGCCGTGCCCGACCTCGCCATGAGCGGCCGCCAGCGCATTCCGGTGAAAGGCGAGATCCCGAACCCGATCAATCCGCCGCCCGGCTGCGCCTTCAATCCCCGCTGCCCGCTGGCGTTCGATCTCTGCCGCAAGGAAACGCCGGAACTGATTGACGGCGTCGCCTGCCACGCCGTCAACACCGCGCCGGTCCCGGCGTGACGCGCGCGTGCCATGCTGGCAGCGCATTGGCGGCGCGGCATCGCCTGTGATCAATTGCGCGCGCCGCAAATGAGGTAATCCATGGCCAGCAATGTCAATCCCGATCCGTTCACGACCCGCCCCGAGATCGAGGGCACGTTCGGGGTCGTCGCCACAACGCACTGGATCGCGACCGCCGTCGGCATGGCCATCCTGGAAAAGGGCGGCAATGCCTTCGACGCCGGTGTCGCCACCGCCTTCACGCTGCAGGTGGTCGAGCCGCATCTCAACGGCCCCGGCGGCGACGTGCCTGTCATCGTCCACGACGTGAAGCGCGGCCGCACCGAGGTGATATGCGGCCAGGGCCCGGCACCGGCACGCGCCACCATCGCGCATTACAAGAGCGAAGGCCTCGACATGGTGCCCGGCACCGGCCTGCTCGCGGCCTGCGTCCCCGGCACCTTCGAATCCTGGATGCTGCTGCTGCGCGACTACGGTACGATGCGTGTGCGCGACGTGCTGGAGCCCGCGATCTCCTATGCGCGCGACGGCTACCCGCTGGTGGAACGCGCCTGCGCCACGATCCAGACCGTCGAACAACTATTCCGCAAGCATTGGCCAACGTCGGCCGCCGTCTACCTGCCGAACGGCGAGGTGCCGAAGCCCGGCACGCTCTTTACCAACAAGACGCTGGCCGCGACCTACGCACGAATTCTCAGCGAAGCCGAGAGCGGCGGCGGTGGCCGCGACGCCGAGATCGAGCGCGCGCGCAAAGCCTGGTCGCAAGGCTTCGTCGCGGAAGCCATCGACAAATTCTGCCGCACCCAGGAGGTGATGGACGTCAGCGGCTCGCCGCATCGCGGCGTGCTCTCTGCTGACGACATGGCGCGCTGGCAACCGACGATCGAAGCGCCGCTCACCTACGACTATGGCCGCTATACCGTCTGCAAGGCCGGCGTCTGGAGCCAGGGTCCGGTGACGCTGCAACAGCTCGCGCTGCTGAAGGGCTTTGCCCTCGACGGGCTCGACCCGACCGGGCCTGAGTTCATCCACCTCCAGATCGAATGCGCAAAACTCGCCTTTGCCGACCGCGAGAAATTCTACGGCGACCCCAAGTTCAGCGAGATCCCGATCGCGACGCTGCTATCGGACGCCTATAACGACGAACGTCGTAAGCTGGTTACCGAGAAGGCTTCGCTCGATCTCCGGCCCGGCGCGATCGAGGGCTTTGGCGGCGTCGTCAAGCTGCGCCGCGCTGAAGGCCAGCGCGAGGCCGTTGGCGCGCTCGGCGCCGGTGAACCAACCGTGGGGCGCTTCGGCGAGGTGCGCGGCGACACCGTGCATTTCGACATCATCGACCGGGACGGCAACATGGTGTCCTCGACGCCGTCGGGCGGCTGGCTGCAATCCTCGCCCATCATTCCCGAGCTCGGCTTCTGTCTCGGCAGCCGCGCCCAGATGTTCGATTTGGAGGAGAACCAACCCGGTTCGCTCGCGCCGGGCAAGCGGCCGCGCACCACGCTGTCGCCGACCATGGCGCTGCGCGACGGCGAGCCTTACCTCGCATGGGGTTCGCCCGGCGGCGACCAGCAGGACCAGTGGATCACGCAGTTCTTCCTGCGCCACGTCCATTGCAACCTCAATCTCCAGGAGGCGATCGACGCGCCGGCCTGGCATTCCGAGCATTTCCCGATCTCGTTCTGGCCGCGTACCGCGCGCCCCGGCGTGCTCGTGGTCGAGAATCGCGTGCCCAAGGCGACGATCGAGAACCTTCGTGAGCGCGGACACATCGTGGAAGTCGGCCCCGACTGGTCCGAAGGCCGCCTCACCGCGGCCTCGCGCGTGGGTCGGCGTCGGCGCGCCGCCGCCAATCCGCGCGGCATGCAAGGTTACGCCGCGGGACGCTGATAGGCAGAACATGACCTGGTCGATCATCGCGCGAGACCCTGCCACCGGCCAGTTCGGCATCGCTGTTGCGACACGCTTCTTCGCCGTCGGCGCACGCGTGCCGTATATTGCCGCCGGCGTCGGCGCCATCGCGACGCAGGCCTTCGTCAATCCCTATTACGGCATCGACGGGGTCAGGCTGCTGCAGGAAGGCCTCAATGCGCACGACGTGCTGGCCGCGTTGCTCGCGACCGACGATGGCCGCGAGAGCCGTCAGATCCACATCATGGATGCGAGCGGCGAGATCGCCGCCCATACCGGGCGCGACTGCGTCGACTGGTGCGGGCCCATCGCAGGCAGCGGGTTCTCCATCGCCGGCAACATGCTGACGGGCGCCGACGTGCTCGACGAGACCGCAAAGACCTATATCGCCAACGACAGCCTGCCTTTCCCGCGCCGTCTGCTCGCCGCGATGCGCGCCGGGGAAGCCGCCGGCGGCGACAAGCGCGGCAAGCAGTCCGCCGCGCTGTTGATCCATGGCGAGGAGGAATGGCCGGCACTGGACATTCGCGCCGACGACCATCCCGATCCGCTCGGCGAGCTCGAACGGCTCGAGCAGGTCAGCCACGAGCTCTGGGTGCATTTTCGCGATTCCATGCCGACGCGACGGAACCCGGCCGGCAACACCGACCGCAGCGTCATCGACGCCAGCATCGCCGCCGCGCGTGCAAGGCAATCATGAGCGCGGCTCCTCTCATCGAGATCAAGGATCTGCGCATCTGCTTTCACGGCGACGACGGCCGTGTCACCCATGCGGTCGACAGTGTCGACCTCAGTGTCGCCAACGGCGCGACGCTCGGCCTCGTCGGGGAATCCGGCTGCGGCAAGAGCGTGACGTCGCTGGCGATCATGGGCCTGTTGCCGAAGCAAAGTGCGGAGATATCGGGCGCGATCCGCTTCGACGGCCTCGACCTCCTGCAGACGCCGGACCAGACCCTGCGCAATCTGCGCGGCAACCGGCTCGCGATGATCTTTCAGGAGCCGATGACCTCGCTCAACCCGAGCTTCACCATCGGCGACCAGATCATCGAGACCATTTTGCGCCACCGCGGCGGCTCGCGGAAAAGCGCGCGCGAGCGGGCGATCGAGCTGCTGCGCCGCGTCCACATCCCCTCGCCTGAGCGGCGAATCGATGAATATCCGCACAAGCTCTCCGGCGGCATGCGCCAGCGCGTGATGATCGCGATGGCGCTGGCCTGCGATCCGCGCCTGCTGATCGCGGACGAGCCGACGACCGCGCTCGACGTCACCTTGCAGGCGCAAATCCTGGAGCTGATGCGGGAGTTGAAAGCGGCAAGCGGCGCCGCCATCATCCTGATCACCCACGACCTCGGCGTGGTCGCCGAGGTCTGCGACGAGGTCGCGGTGATGTATGCCGGCGAGATCGTCGAGCGCGCGCCGGTGGACGAATTGTTCTCGGCGCCGCAGCACCCTTACACCGTCGGCCTGCTCGGCTCGATCCCGCGGCTCGACCACCGGGCCGAACAGCTTGCGACGATCGAGGGTATGGTGCCGAACATGGCGCAGCCGCCGGCAGGCTGCCGCTTCGCCGCGCGCTGCCCGTTCGTGCTGGACGCCTGCACCACGGCGCCGCCGCCGCTGATCGAAGTCAGCCCCGGCCACCTCTCGCGCTGCATCCGCGCGCCGCTCGAACGCCTGGTGTCGTGATGGCCCTGCTCTCTCCTCTCGTGCCCCGGGCGCGGCGCAGCACAAGCGAAGCGCAGTGGTGCGCCGCTGAACCGGGGCCCATGCGGCGACAGGCTGGGTCCCGGTTCAGCGTCGCAACATTTCATGTTGCGCCGCGCCCGGGACACGAGATCGGGCTTTGTAAGGGGCAAAGACGATGACCGCTCTTCTCGAGGTCGATGGCCTGGTTAAGCATTTCGTCGCCGAGCGTTCGCTGTTCGGCCGGCCACTGGCGCACGTCAAGGCGGTCGATGGCGTCAGCTTCTCGCTCGAGGCCGGCAAGACGCTGGCCCTGGTCGGCGAATCCGGTTGCGGCAAATCCACCGTCAGCCGCCTGGTGCTGCGGTTGATCGAGCCGGATGCGGGCACGATCCGGTTCGACGGGCGCGATCTCCTCTCGCTTGATCCCAATACGCTCCGCGCCTTCCGCCGCGAGGCCCAGATCATCTTCCAGGACCCCTACGCCTCACTCAACCCGCGCATGACGGTCGGCCAGATCCTGACCGAACCGCTGGCACTGCACGATCTCGTGCCGCCGGCAGAGCGGCGCGCGCGCGTCGCGGAGCTGCTGCGGCTGGTCGGGCTGGAGCCGCGCCTTGCGCGTCGCTATCCGCACGAATTCTCCGGCGGCCAGCGCCAGCGCATCGCCATTGCTCGCGCCCTCGCGGTTGAGCCGAAGCTGATCATCTGCGACGAGCCGGTCTCGGCGCTGGACGTCTCGATCCGCTCGCAGATCCTCAACCTGCTGCGCGAGCTCCAGGACCGGCTCGGCCTCGCCTATATTTTCGTCTCGCACGACCTCGCCGTGGTCAAGCACATCGCCGACCACGTCGCGGTGATGAATCTCGGCCAGGTCGTCGAGACGGCGGAGGCGGACGCGCTGTTCGCCTCGCCCCGCCATCCCTATAGCCGCGCGCTGTTGTCTGCGATTCCGCTGCCACAACCGAAGGCGAAGCGCGCGACGGTCCTGCTGGAGGGCGAGATTCCGAGCGCGCTCAATCCGCCCGCCGGCTGCCGCTTCCACACCCGCTGCCCGTTCGTGATCGAGCGCTGCCGCAACGAGGCGCCGGCGCTCTTGGCCGACGGCTCGGGCCACGCCACCGCCTGTCACCGCACGGCGGAGCTGCCGTCTGCCGACGCCTTATTGCCGGCAGCCGGCGGGTTTTCGCCGGCGCTTGCAAAATTGGTCGCCGCCTTCAGCCAAAAGACGGAAGGCGCTGCCACCGCCGGGGTTGGTATACAAGGCACCGCGCCCACAACGACATAGCCGAAGCAATGGGGATTGTCCGATGAAGATGTTTCGCCTGGCCGCAACGGCCGCCGCTGTCCTGCTGTCGCTTGGAGCCGCGCAGGCCCAGACCACGCTGCGCATCGGCCTCGCCGAGGATCCTGATATCCTCGATCCCACGATGGCGCGCACCTATGTCGGCCGCATCGTATTCTCCGCCTTCTGCGACAAGCTGTTCGACATCGACGAGAAGCTCAACATCGTGCCTCAGCTCGCGCTGTCGAGCGAAACCGCCGACGACGGCAAGGCGCTGGTCATCAAGCTCCGGCCCGGCGTGAAATTCCACGACGGCGAGCCATTCGACGCCGAAGCCGCAAAGTTCTCGCTGGAACGGCATCTGACGTTCCCCGGATCCTTCCGCAAGCCCGAGCTTGCCTCGGTCGATCACATCGACATCGTCGATCCCCTCACGGTCAAGCTGGTGCTGAAGTCGCCGTTCTCGCCGCTGCTCGCTCAGCTCACCGACCGCGCCGGGATGATGGTGTCGCCGAAGGCGGCGAAAGAAGCCGGCGACAAGTTCGGCCTGCGCCCGGTCTGCGCCGGCCCGTATAAATTCGTCGAGCGCGTGCAGCAGGACCGCATCGTGTTCGAAAAGTTTGCGGACTATTGGAACAAGGACAATGTCTTTATCGACAAGATCGTGTTCCAGCCGATCGTCGATGCCACCGTGCGGCTTGCGAACTTGAAATCCGGCGGCCTCGATCTGATCGAGCGCGTGCTCGCCACCGATCTGAAGGAGGTGCGCGCGGATTCACGGCTGAAGGTCGCGACCGCCATCGAGCTCGGCTATCAGGGCGTCACGCTCAATATCGGCAAGGACAAGGCCAAGGGGCCGCTCAGCCAGTCCGCCAAGGTGCGGCAGGCGCTCGACCTTGCGATCGACCGCGACGCCATCAACCAGGTCGTGTTCAACGGCGAGTTTCAGGTCGGCAATCAATGGGTCAATCCTGATCATCCATACTATCAAAAATCCCTTCCGGTCCGTCCCCGCAACGTCGAGAAGGCCAAGGCACTGCTGAAGGAGGCCGGCGTAACGCCGCCGGTCAGCGTCGATTTCCTTGTGCCCAAGGGCGCGGAGACCGAGACGCCGGCCCAGGTAATCCAGTCGATGGCGGCCGAGGCCGGGTTCGACATGAAGATCCGTGTCACCGAATTCGCGACCGGACTGAAGCAGGCCGAGGCCGGCGATTACCAGGCCTATATGCTTGCCTGGAGCGGGCGCGTCGATCCCGACGGCAACACCTTTGTATTCCTGCACAGCGGTGCGCCGCAGAATTACGGCGCGTGGAACAACCCGCAGGCCGACAAGGCGCTGGAGGACGCGCGATCGGTCACCGATCCCACCAAGCGCAAGGCCAGCTATGAGGCCTTGGCCAAGCTGGTCCAGGACGAGGAGCCGCTGCTGTACCTCTACCACCGCCGCATCATCATCGCGCACACGACCAAGCTCGAAGGCTACAAGCAGATGCCCGACGGCCTCGTGCGCGTGATCGGGCTCAAGCTGAAGTGACGCCGCCAGAATGCTGAACTTCCTCGCCCGCCGCCTTACGCAGATCGTGCCGACGCTGTTCTTCGTCTCGGTGCTGATCTTCTCGCTGCAGCAATTGCTGCCGGGCGATCCCGCGCTGGTGATGGCGGGCGAAGAGCGCGACCCGGCCGTGATCGAACAGATCCGTCATCAGTACCGGCTCGATCAGCCGGTCCCGGTGCAGTACGCCTACTGGATCAAGGGCGTGCTCTCAGGCGATTTCGGCGAGTCGCTGCGCAACAAGATGCCGGTGCGCGAGCTGATCGCTCAGAAGCTGCCGGTGACGCTGCAGCTCGGCGGCATGGCGATCGTGATCGCGTTCCTGATCGGCATCCCCGCCGGCATCGTCGCCGCCGTGAAGAAGGGCTCGGCCTGGGACTACGGCGCGAACCTGTTTGCGCTGTGGGGCATCTCGACGCCGAACTTCTGGCTCGGGATCATGCTGATCTTCCTGTTCTCGATCGAGCTCGGCTGGCTGCCGGCGTCCGGCTACGTGCCGCTCACCGAGAACTGGCGCGCGAGCCTGGCGGCCACCATCATGCCGGCTTTCGTGCTCGGCAATGCCATTGCCGCGGTCCTGATGCGGCATACCCGCAGCGCCATGCTGCAGGTGCTGGAGAGCGACTACGTCCGCACCGCCAGGGCCAAGGGACTGTTGGAGCGCTCGGTGATCCTGAAGCACGCCATGCGCAATGCGCTGACGCCTGTCATCACGCTCGGCGCACTCGAGCTCGGCACGCTATTGTCAGGTGCAGTCCTGACCGAGCAGATCTTCTCCATCCCCGGCTTCGGCAAGCTGATCGTGGATGCCGTCTTCAACCGCGACTACGCCGTGGTGCAAGGCGTCGTGCTGGTGACGGCCACGATCTATATCACGCTGAATCTCGTTGCCGACATCGCCTATATCCTCGTCAATCCGCGGCTGCGGGGTTAGAGCATGACCGACGCCGCGCTGCCGGGCCCTCTCACGCAAGCCGACGAGCTGGATAGCCCGGCCCGCCGCGCGCGCCGGCGGCTGTTCAAGCGCAAGGCGGCGATATTCGGGCTCGTCGTGCTCACGATGTTCATCGTGCTCGCAATGCTGGCCCCGCTGATCGTGCCCTATGATCCCATCGCGACGAGCTGGAGCCTGGTGCGCAAGCCGCCCACCGCGGCGCACTGGTTCGGCACCGATGAGCTCGGCCGCGACATCTTCAGCCGGATCGTCTACGGCGCGCGGGCTTCGCTGCTCGCGGGCCTCATCTCGGTTGCGATCGCGCTCGGCATCGGCGTGCCGCTCGGCCTGCTCGCCGGCTATCGCGGCGGCTTCGTCGATGCACTGATCAGCCGGATCACGGATGCGATGCTGGCCTGCCCGTTCCTGATCCTGGCGATCGCGCTGGCGGCGTTCCTCGGGCCGAGCCTCGGCAATGCCATGATTGCGATCGGCATCTCCGCAACACCGATCTTCATCCGCCTGACGCGCGGCCAGGTGCTCGTCGTCAAGGCCGAGGACTATGTCGAGGCCGCGCGCGCGCTCGGCAATCCACCATGGCGGATCGCGCTGTCGCATATCCTGCCGAACATCCTGCCCGCGCTGCTGGTGCAGGCGACACTGTCGATTGCCGCCGCCATCATCGCCGAAGCCGCGCTGTCGTTCCTCGGCCTCGGCCAGCAGCCGCCGGCGCCGTCCTGGGGCAGCATGCTCAATGCCGCGCAACGCTTCCTGACCCAGGCGCCGTGGATGGCGATCTGGCCGGGCCTTGCGATCTTCCTCGTGGTGCTGTCGCTGAACCTGCTCGGCGACGGCCTGCGCGACGCGCTCGATCCGCGGCAGCGCTGAGGTCTGATCAGAGGAAACTCAGCTAGCACCTCCAGCGGAGGTGCGTTCCCTCCCCCACAAGGGAGAAGGAACCGAGAGAGCGCCGTCGACACATCAAATCACCACTTCCCGCAATACCCGACGGCAATCCATCTCGTATTCGAGATCGACCACGGGCGGGCGGGCGAAATGCCAGGTCAGACCGGAGCGCAACGCGCCGCGGCGAACCAGTTCGTCGACGAGTGCGTGGTGGAAGTCGTGCACGGAGTAGGCCTGCACCGCGGTGGTGTCGCTCCAGCCGAAGCCGAAGGCTGCCATCCGGCTTTCCATCTGCGACGTCGTCGTGAAGCGCACCTTCTCCCGCAGCCCCTCCGGGCTGAGGTCGCGGTAGCGCACGGTGCGCTCGACATAGGTGCCGCTGCCCTCGCGCGCCTCGGCACCGCCTGATATCACGAAGGACGGCGCTTTCGAGCGGGTCGGACGCGTGAACAAGAACGCATAGAACGACGGCTCGGACGGCGGATCGATCTCGGGACAGACATTGCTGCGCGCCACCGGATTGGTGGTGCCGTCGAAGATGCCCCATTCGGACAGCGTCTTCACATAGTGCAGGTTGAAGGCGCGAAAGCCTTCCTCGCTGAAGGCCGCCGGTGAACGCAGCTCGCAGGCGCAGAACGCCGTCAGCGGACGCCCTGCCTCCTGAATGAACTTTGCAGCCAGTGCGAACCCTTCCGCGAGCGGGACGACACGGTCGAAGCGGACGCGTTCGATTTCGTAGCCGTCGTCCGCGGCCGCGCCCGCCGAATACTGGAACACGGACGGAATGAAACGATAATTGCCGGCGGAGAAGTCACGCATCATGTCGAACCCCTATTCCAGTTGCATGCGAATGCCCTTGGCGCCGTTGAGCAGGCGCTTCAGGTGAAAGCCGGCCAGAGAATCGTCGGCGTGCATGCCGACCAGCGCGGCAAAGGCCGGCATGGCTGCGGCATCGCCGGCCTCCATCTTGGCGAACGCCTCCGAATACAGCGCCGTTTCCGGCGCTTCGAACTTGCCCGGTGGCAGCGGCTCGAAGGCGCGCAACGGCTCGCTGCGCCCGCGCAGCATCAGTTCACCCACGGGGCGGCCTTGAAAATTCTCGGCCGCCTCGGCGACGCTGGCGCTGACGCAAATGCGGGTGCCCAGATGCTTGTTGGCGGCCTCCAGCCGCGCCGCAATGTTGATGGAGTCCCCATAGGCGGTGTAGTCGAAGAAGCGATTGCCACCGAAATTGCCGACCAGCGCGGGACCGGCGTGAATGCCGATGCGGGTGGCACCGAAGGTCACGCCCATGGCGCTCTGGCGCGCGCGAAAGTCCTGCGCCCAGGCGTCGAGCTCATGGGCGCAGGCGACCGCACGCGTGGCATAATCCGGCTGATCGCCGGGCGCGTTGAAGAGCACCTGGATCGCGTCGCCGATGATCTTCGCGACCGTGCCCTCATGCACGAAGACGATTTCGGTCATGCCGCCGACATACTCGTTGAGCAACTTACCCAACGTCTCGGGTGGCGCGCTCTCGACCAACGAGGTGAAGCCGGTAATATCGGTGAAGATGGTGGCGACATCGCGCCACTGTACTTCGATGCCCTCGCCGTCGCCGCTGGCGGCCAAACGCTTGGCAAGCTCGGGCGAGAAATGGCGCGATAGCGCGGCATGGGCGCGCTCGGCTTCCATCTGGCGCCGCCGCACCTCGCGCAGCATCTCGATATGGCGGATGGTCTTCTCGATCGTGGCCTCCAGATCGGCGAAGTCGATCGGCTTGGTCAGGAAGTCGAACGCGCCGCGGTTCATGGCGGTGCGGATATTGCTCATGTCGCCATAGGCCGAGACGATGATGGTCGACTTCTTGTCCTCGGCCTCCTGGAGTTTCGCGAGCAGCGATAGCCCGTCCATCCTGGGCATGTTGATATCGGAGACCACCATGTCGACCTGCGGATTCTGCTCGAGCGAGGCCAGCGCCTCGAGACCGTCGCGAGCGAATATGATGGCGACCTGTCCGTCGCGGATCTGCCTGCGAAATTTTTGCAGGACCAGCGCTTCGAGATCCGGCTCGTCGTCGACGAAGAGGATGGTCGCGCTCATGCGGCTTGCTCGAGCCTCGTGTCGATCTCCTGCCGCAGCAGCGCGAAGTCGATCGGCTTGGTGAGGAGCCCAACGGCGCCGCGCTCGATCGCCTTCCGCCGCGTATCGGCGTCGCCATAGGCCGTGATCATGATGACGGGAACGTCCGGATGCGCGGCACGCACCTTCGGCAGCATGTCCAGCCCGCTCATGCCGGGCATGTTGATGTCGGACAGGATCAGGATCAACGAGGGATCGCGAACCTCGGCGGCCCGCTTGAGCGCATCGGGCGCGGAGGAGGCGAACTCCATCTGGAAGCGGCCGGCGCGCAGCTCGCGCCGGAATTGCTGCCGGAACAGCGCCTCGACGTCGGGCTCGTCGTCGACGACCAGGATGTAAACGTTCACGACTTGCCTCCGGAAGTGCCGTCCGCCGCCATCGTGCGCGGCAGGGTGATGATGAACTCGGTGAATACACCTTGTGTGGTGTTCACGTCGATGGTGCCGCCGTGCTGCTTCACGACGATATCGTGGCTCATGGACAGGCCGAGCCCGGTGCCCTCGCCTACGGGCTTGGTGGTGAAGAAGGGATTGAACATCTTCTCCTTCACCTCGGGCGGAATTCCCGTGCCATTGTCACGGATCCGGATCTCGACCCTGCCGCCGAGATCCTTGGTTGCCGCGCTCAAGGTCGGCTCGAAGGCCTCACCCCCGCTCTCCTTGCGTTTGGCGGTGGCATAGAAGCCGTTCGAGATCAGGTTGAGCAAGACGCGCGTGATCTCCTGCGGATAGATGTCGACCATGCCGGCAGCGGGATCGAACGTGCGCTGGAGCGTGACGTTGAAGGAGGGACGTTCTGCGCGCGCACCGTGATAGGCGAGATTGAGGCTCTCCTCCACGACCGCATTGATGTCGACCGCCCGATGCTCGCCGGAGCCCTCGCGCGAATGCAGCAGCATGTTCCTGACGATGGAATCGGCTCGCTTGCCGTGCTGCACCACCTTCTCGAGATTGCTCCTGAGCATGCCGGTCAGCTCGTCGACCTCCTCCCTGGACTTGTCGTCGAGCGCAGCCGATTGCAAGGCCTCCTTGAGCTCGTCGATCAGCTCGGTGGAGACCGCGGAGAAATTGTTGACGAAGTTGAGCGGATTCTTGATCTCGTGCGCGATGCCGGCGGTGAGCTGACCGAGCGAGGCAAGCTTCTCGGTCTGGATCAGACGATCCTGGGCGGCGCGCAGGTCGTCGAGGGATCGCGACAACTCTGTCGTGCGTTCCTGAACCTCCTCGAACAATCGAACATTTTCGATCGCGATAAGGGCTTGGTCTGCAAAGGTCGTGGCGAGTTCGATTTGCTTCTCGCTGAAGGGACGCACCATATGTCGCGTCAAGACGAACACGCCGATTGGCGATCCTTCTCGAAGCAGGGGGACACCGAGCATCGTACGCACATTGGACCGCCTTCGCGCGGATGAGGGTGCAAAGTCCGGATCGGCCTGCACATCGGGGACGTGCACCGTCTTGGCCTCGAGCAGCGTGCGCCCGACCACGCTTCCCCGTTCTGGTAAAGAAGCAAAGGTCCGAAGCTTGCCTTCCTGCTCCGCATCGAGGCCGAAGCTTGCCGCCAAATAGAAAACGCCATCGCGCGGTCGAAAGATCGTTCCCTCGTCGGCGTCACACAAGCGGGCGGCCGATCCGACGAGCGTATTCAGCACGGTTTGCAGATCGAACGCCGAGCGGCTGATGACCTTCAGCACGTCGGCGGTCGCCGTCTGCTGCTGCAGGGACTCGCTCAATTCCGCAGTGCGCTGCTCGACCTTGTTTTCGAGGTTGGCATAGGATTCCTGCAAGCGCGCGCCCATGTCGTTGAACTGGTCGGCGAGCCCTTCGAGCTCGTCGCCCGTCCGGATCGAGATGCGCTGGGAGAAGTCGCCACCGCCGATCCGTTCGGCGCCGCTGCGCAGCGCCTGGATCGGCCCGACCATGCGGCGAGCCAAAAATATCCCCGCAAGCACCGCGAAGATCGACGCCGCGAGCAGCACGATCGCAAGCCGCTGCAGCGAGGCGTAGAGCGAGGCATAGGCCTCCTCGACCGGCAGCTCGACGAACATGGTCCAGTGCAGCGGCTCGATCGGCGCCGATGCGGTCAAGACCTTCTGGCCCTGGATGTTGCGCGCTTCCTCGAGCGCGTTCGGCATGGTGCCGCCGGCGGCCTGCGCGGCGCGCACCTGCGCGAGGCCAGACATGTCGGTGTTGCGCAGTACGAGACTGATATCGGGATGCGCGATCAGGCGCCCTTCCGGGCCGACCACATAGGCATGCCCGTGCTGGCCGACCTTGATCTGCGAGACCACGTCCCAGATCAGCTTGAGATTGACCTCGGCAATGCTGACGCCGGCATCCCTGCGCGCGCCGGCCAGCGCCAGCGTCATGTAGGGCTCGGACTCCCGGCGGAAATAGACCGGGCCGTAATAGACCTTGTGCGCGACCGCCTCGGTGAACTTCGGATCATTGGATAGGTCGATCCCGCTCTCGATCGCGTCCATCGCCAGCCGCGAGACCCGCAACCGTTCCTTGCCGGTCGAGTCCACCTGGGCAAGCTCGGTAATCCCGGGCACCTGGCGCAGCAGCCGCAGCGCGTCGAACCGGCGCTGCTCGATCGAGCCCGCCGACCACGACAGTTGCGTCGTCCATCCGAGCTGGCTCTCGATCTCCTTGATGAACTGGCCGATCTTGGCCGCGGCCGCCTCGGCCTGCTCATGCTGGACCCGGATCAACGAAGCCTTGTGCTCGCGATAATAGAAGAAGACCTCGAAAAGGCCGTTGGCCAGCAGCGCGATGGCGACGACAGCCACGAACAGCGCGACATATTTGGTGAACAGCCGGGTCCTGATCCCCCGCCCCGCGGCCGCGCCGGAGGCAGCGTCAGCCGGAGCCGCGCTCGGCAGCGTCCTGGCTTGCGGGGCGTCGGGATGGAGGGAGAGGCTCATGCCCCCAAATCTAGCAAGAAGCCGGCACCTTGTCTTTCGCTAGCACGGGGCAAGGCCCTGTCCATTGGACCCCGCGCCAGCGCCCCCGGGCACAACGAAAAAGGCGGCAGCGGATTGACCGCTGCCGCCCTCTGGTTCGCTTGCTAGTTAACGGCGTCAGGTCGGCCGCAGCGCCTTGGAGCCGAGGTCGAGCTCGTTGACCTGCTTGTTCCGCTCGGAATCGGCGGCCGCGCGATGGTCGGTCGCCAGCACCACGTAGACCGCGGGCAGCACGAACAGCGTGAACAGCGTGCCGATCGACATGCCGGCGACGACGACCAGGCCGATCGAGAAGCGGCTGGCTGCCCCCGCGCCGGTCGCGGTCAGGAGCGGAATCAGTCCGGTTACCATCGCGGCCGTCGTCATCAGGATCGGCCGCAGGCGGATGCGGGCCGACATTTCGATGGCGGAGCGGCGGTCGAGCCGCTCGTTGACCTGGAGCTCGTTGGCGAACTCCACCATCAGGATGCCGTGCTTGGTGATCAGGCCGACCAGGGTGAGCAGACCGACCTGGGTATAGATGTTCATGGTCGCCATGCCGAAGAACAGCGGGATCAGCGCACCGACGATCGCCATCGGCACCGAGATCATGATCACCAACGGGTCACGCAAGCTCTCGAACTGCGCGGCCAGCACCAGGAAGATGATGATCAGCGCGAAGCCGAAGGTGATCGCGAGCTGATTGCCTTCCTGCACGTACTGCCTGGAGTCCGCGAGATAGTCGTGGCTGAAGCCTTGCGGCAGCTTCTTGGCCTCGCTTTCGAGGAAGTCGACCGCCGCCCCGACGGTCACGCCGGGCATCGGCACGGCCGAGAACGTCGCCGAATTGAGCTGATTGTAGTGCGTCAGCGAGTTCGGATCGGTCTTGGTCTCGATCGACACCACCGTCGACAGCGGAAGCTGTTGGCCGGTGTTGGTCGTCACATAGAAGCCACCGAGCGATTCCGGCGAGAGCCGCTTGGCGCGCGGAACCTGCGGGATCACCTGGTACGACCGGCCCTCCAGATTGAAGCGATTGACGTAGTTGCCACCCAGCAGGACCGCGAGCGTGGCGCCGAGGTTCTGCATGTTGACGCCGAGATCCTGTGCCTTGGTGCGGTCGATCGTCACCTTCACGTTCGGCTGGTTGTAGGCAAGATCGCTGTCGGAGACGATGAACATGCCGCTCTTGCGCGCAGCGTCCTTCAGCTTCTCCATCTGCTCATAGACGGTCTGGAACCCGGCGGTGGAATTGATCACCATCTGCACCGGAAGACCGCCCGGCCCGCCCGGCAGCGGCGGCAGGTTGAACGCGAAGGCCTGCACGCCCTCGATCTTGGAGAGCTCGGCCTGCACCAGCGGCTTCAACTGGATCGACGAGCGCTTGCGCTCCTCCCAGGGCTTGAGCAGCATGCCGGCGATGCCGCCCTGCGGGCCGTTGATGCCGTTCAGCACGAAACGCAGATCGGTCTCGGGGAATTTCGAAAATTCGTGGTCGAGCTTGTCGCCGTAGAAATCGACATAGTCGATGTTGGCGTATTTCGGCGCCTTGGTCACCGCGAACACGATGCCCTGGTCTTCCTCAGGCGCCAGCTCCTTCGACGTGTGCATGTAGAGGAAGCCGACGAGTCCGAGGATCGTCACCGCGAACAGCCCCGTGATCGCCTTGTAGTCAAGCGAGCGGTCGAGCCTGCGGCCATACCAGCGTGTCAGCGCACCGAACACCTTGTTGACGGCCTTGGCGAAGCGGCCCTCTTCGGTGTTCTTCAGCAGCACCGAGCACATCATCGGCGACAATGTCAGCGCGATCACGCCCGACACGATCACCGAGCCCGCCAGCGTGAATGCGAATTCGCGGAACAGCGAACCGGTGAGGCCGCCAAGGAAGCCGATCGGCGCGTACACCGCGGCGAGCGTGATGGTCATCGAGATGACCGGGCCGACGATTTCACGCGCGCCTTGCAGCGACGCCTGGACCGGCGTCTTGCCCTCCTCCAGATGGCGATGGATGTTTTCCACCACGACGATGGCGTCGTCGACCACGAGGCCGATCGCGAGCACCATCGCAAGCAGGGTCAAAAGGTTGAAGCTGAATCCCAGCGCCAGCATCAGGGTGCAGACGCCGATCATCGACAGCGGGATGGTGACGACGGGAATGATGACCGACCGCAGCGACGCCAGGAACAGGAAGATCACCACGATCACGATGATCACGGCTTCGCCGAGCGTCTTCTCCACCTCATCGATCGAGGATTGGATGAACTTGGTCGAGTCGTAGGCGACCTTCATCTTCATCGACGGCGGCAGATTGCGCTCGAGCTCGGGGAACAGCGCGCGCACGCCCTTGACCAGTGTCAGCGGGTTGCCCTGTGGGGTTGCCTGCACACCGATGAAGATCGCGTGCTCGCCGTTGAAGGCGACGCTCGCGTCCGTGCTTTGGGCGGCAAGCTCGACGGTGCCGATGTCCTCCATCCGCACGAAGCCGCCGTCCTTGGCCTTGACGATCATCTTCTTGAACTGGTTGACGTCGGTCAGGCCCGTGTTCGTCGAGACGTTCGAGACGATGAGATAGCCCTTGGTCTGGCCCGCCGCGGACTGGAAGTTGTTGGCGGTGATCGCCGCAGCGACGTCAGCCGGCGACACGTTGCGGCCGGCCATCTTCTCGGGATCGAGCCACAGCCGCATCGCGAAGGTCTGGCCGCCGAGAATGTCGGCGGAAGCCACGCCGTCGACGGTCGACAGCACCGGCTGCACCACGCGCGTCAGATAATCCGAGATCGCCGAGCCCGAGAGCTCCTCGGACGAGAAGCCGAGATACATCACGGCCGTGGTCTGGCCCGTGGTCTTGGTGACGATCGGGTCGTTGGATTCCTTCGGGATCAGGTATTTGACCGAATTCGTCTTCGCCAGCACCTCGGTGAGAGCCTGGTTCGGATCGAAGTTCAGCTTGATGTAGACCTGGATCGTCGAGGTGCCGAGCACCGAGGACGAGGTGATGTAGTCGACGCCCTCGGCGGACGCGACCGCCTGCTCGATCGGCGTCGTGATGAAGCCCTGGATCAGGTCTGCGGACGCGCCGGGATAGACGGTCGTGATGTTGATGACCGTGTTCGACAGCTTGGGATATTGCCGGATCGGCAGCACCATCGCCGCGCGCAGGCCGATCAGCAGGATCAACAGGCTGACGACGACCGACAGGACCGGGCGTTTGATGAAAATGTCGGTAAAGCGCATCGCGGCGATCTCGATTTATATGTCTCAAGAAAAGTGATCCGGCCGAGCCGGATCACTTGAGTGTCAATGGATCAGTAGCGCGGCGGCTGCGCCGGGATCTGCGGAGCCGGGTCGGTCGAAATCGACACCGCCGCGCCCGATTGCAGCTTGAGCTGGCCAACGGCGACGACCTTGTCGCCCGCCTTCACGCCCTTGATGATTTCGACGCGACCTTCGACCCGGTTGCCGGTCTGCACGAAGGTGCGCACCGCGGACAGGCTGGTCTTGCCGTCGGCTTCCTTCTTCTCCGTGATCACGAACACCGAGTCGCCGTACAGTGTGTAGTCGACCGCCGTCTCTGGAACGGTGATCACGGCCGGCTTGTCCGGCAGCACCACCGTGGTGGTCACGAACATGCCGGGCTTCAGGATCTTCTCCGGATTGGCGATCGTCGCCTGCACGCGGATATTGCGGGTGTCGGTCGAGATTTGCGGTTCGATCGTGGTGATCTTGCCTTCGAAGATGCGGCCCGGATAGGCATCGACCTTCAACTTGACCGTCTGGCCGACCTTGAGGTTGCCGGAATCCTTTTCCGTCACGGTGAAGTTGGCCCACAGCTCCGACAGATCGGTCAACGACACGATCGCCGTACCCGCAGTCAGATACTGACCAACCTCGACCTTGCGGACGCCGAGATCGCCGGAGAACGGTGCGCGCACCAGCTTCTGCGAGATCAGCGCCTCGGTCTTGGCGATGCCGGCCTGCGCCTGGTCGTAGGCGGCCTGCGCGTTATCGACGGTCGCCTGCGGACCGAACTGGCGCGAGGCCAGCTGCTTGGCGCGATCGAGTGACAGCTGTGCCACGGTCGCCTGGGCCTTGTAATTGGCAAGATCGCCCTGCTCCGGCGCGTCGAACAGCTGGACCAGCGGCGTGCCGGCTTCGACCCGCGTGCCCGGCGCGAACTTGATCTCGGTGACGCGGCCGTTGACGTCGGCGCTGACGTCGACCTGGTGCACGGCGACGAGGCCGCCGACCGCGGTGAGCAAGTTCGGCACCACCTCGGACTTGGCCTCTGCCGCGCTGACCGCGGTCGGCGGCGGCTTGTTGTTGGCGAAGAACTGCTTGATCATCTGGCCGCGGAAATAATTGAACCAGACGAGGCCGCCGACCAGCACCGCCAGGAGCGTGCCGACGATGATGAACCAGAGCACCGGCCGGACCGGACGCTTGGGAGCCTTGTTGTCGATCGGTTCGCCCGAAATCTTGTGTTCGGTTACGATGTTCATGTCATGCACTTTCTGCAATCGCCGCCTTGCCGGCATCCGCGGCCTGATTGTGGCCCAGATGCGAAGCAATTGCGGCGTCGTTAAGTCCGATACCCCTCAGGAGAAACTCACACAGCTGCCGCTCGAGGTCTTCAGCCTTGCCGTAAGCGAGGCAAGGCGTGGCCGGCAGCCTGGTCAGCGCCGCAGTCATCACCGAGTGATGCGCAAACCAGAACAGATTGAGCGGATCGCCGCTGCATAGCCGCGCGTCCCCGGCGGCAACGGCACGATCGAGCGAGGAGACGAAGATCGCCCCGATCAGCGTCTCGATCTTGGCATACAGCAAACGGGCGAATTCGCCATCATCCAAATGGCTGGTGGCCATCAGCCGCAGGCGCTGGGCCTCTTCCTGATCGGGACCATCTGCGATGTGCAGGAAATGCTCGACCATGCCGCGGATCACCTCGACCAGCGTCGCGGTCGAAGGCTCCCGCTCGAGAAGCTCGGTGAGCGCCGGGTCCGCCTCGCATTCGTCGCTGAGGATTTCGGCGTAGAGGGCCGCCTTGGACGGGAAATGCTTGAACAGCAACGCCTCGGAAATGGCAGCAGCGGCAGCCACGCTCTTGGTCGTGGTGCCGGTATAGCCATGTCGGGCAAAGCAGCGTTTCGCAGCTCCGAGGATCAATTGACGCCTCAGGTCGCTCGTCATACGCAATGAGCTCATGCTAGTGAGTAAGCACTCACCCACGCAAAAGTCAAGCACTATGTTGCATCGCAACCTGAGTGCGTCGTTAATTCAGTGGAAATTGGCCCCGCCTGCACGGCTTCCGTGCAGGACCTGGGCGCCGGTGGGAATGGACAGGCCCGCCCTAGATCGGCTGGAAGCCGAGGTCGCCGCGGATCCGGTTGACGATGTAAGTCCCGTCCCGAATTGGCAGAATCCGCTCCAGGCTGGCGCTGTCGATCTTCATATTGGCAAAGCGTGGCCCCGCAGAGACGTCGTGGACGGCTTTGGCGAAGGCCTCGACCTCGGCCATGGTCGTGACCGCCCGGCTATCCCCGATGCCGCAGGCCCTGGCGACGCCGACGAGGTCCGCGGCGGCCGAGGTGTGGCTGGTCTGGCCGCCCGTTTCGCCATAGGCCTCGTTGTCGAGCACCGCGATCGAGAGGTTGGACGGTTTTTGCAGGCCGATCGTGGCAAGGCTGCCCATGCCCATCAGCATCTCGCCGTCGCCGGTGATGACCAGCACCGGCAGTTTTGGCTGCGCCAGGGCGAGGCCGAGCCCGATCATCGCGGCGCCGCCCATGCCACCCCAAAGGTAGAAATTGCGGGCGTGGTCGCCGGCCGCGCACATGTCGTTGGTCGAGGCCCCGAGGCCGCCGATCGCGACGACGTCCTTGCGGTTCGTAAGCAACGTGGACACCACCTGCCGGCGGTCGAGGAGATTGGCCTTGCTCATTTGGTGAAAACCTTGGCGCCGATCAGGCGCTGCGACAGAAGGACGGCGGTGGGCGTCAGCGCGTTGTAGGCTTGCGACGCAGCGGCTTCGAGCACGGCCGGCACCTCGGCTGAGTTCGAGGCCCGCAGCACCTGGACACCCGACAGTTCGAACACGCCCTGCGTGGTCGATCCCATCGGCACCTGCCAAGGATTGAACTCGCCCCACTCGCCGCGCATGGTCACCAGCGTCAGGAACGGGAAGCGCAGGATCGGGATCAGCGACAGCATGTTGATGCAATTGCCGACGCCGCTCGACTGCATCAGCAAGACGCCGCGCTGTCCGCCGGCCCAGGCGCCGGCAAGAAGCGCCACGCCCTCCTCCTCCGTCGTGAGCGGAATGCCGCGCATGGTAGAGGAGGCCAGGACGCGCTGGATCAGCCTCGAATGGCCGGCATCCGGCACGTAAGGCACCTGCCTGATGTCGAAGCGTTGCAGGGTCGCGAAAATATCGTCGGGCCAATTCGGCGCCGTGTCGGCAGCGTCAGCGCGTGCGTGCATTTTCCTGTCCGGTCGGCTAGCAAGGTGGGAAGACTGTAGACGCATGCATGCGCCGACCAGAACAACAAAAACGGCATAACGGCTTTAACCGGCGAGTATAACGGGATGAACGCAGATGCGAAGGCGCTGGCGGCAAGCTTCGACCTCGAGAAGCTGACGCCGGAGTTTTACGACGACCCCTACCCGACCTATCGTGCACTGCGGGAGAACGGGCCGGTCAAGCGCCTGCCGAACGGCACCGTGTTCCTGACCCGCTATGACGATCTCGTCACCACCTACAAGAACACCAAGTCGTTCAGCTCGGACAAGAAGCGCGAGTTCGCGCCGAAATACGGCGACACCCCGCTCTACGAGCATCACACCACCAGCCTCGTCTTCAACGATCCGCCGGCGCATACCCGCGTGCGCCGCCTGATCATGGGCGCGCTGTCGCCGCGGGCGATCGCCGGCATGGAGTCTGACATCGTCAAGCTGGTGGACGGCTTGCTCGACGCCGTCACGGCCAAAGGGGCTTGCGAGCTGATCGAGGATTTCGCCGCATCCATCCCGATCGAGGTGATCGGCAATCTGCTCGACGTGCCTCATGAGGAACGCGGGCCGCTGCGCGACTGGTCGCTGGCGATCCTTGGTGCGCTCGAACCTGTGGTGTCGCCCGAGGTCGCCGCGCGCGGCAACAAGGCGGTGACGGATTTTCTCAGCTATCTCCAGACGCTGGTGGCACGCCGGCGCGACAAGCCGGGCAATCCCGAGCGCGATGTGCTGACGCGCCTGATCCAGGGTGAGGAGAATGGCGAGCGGCTGACCGAGAAGGAACTGCTCCACAATTGCATCTTCCTGCTCAATGCCGGCCACGAGACCACCACCAATCTGATCGGCAACGGCCTCGTCGCGCTCGACCGCAATCGCGACCAGAAGCAGCGGCTGATCGGCAATCCCGACATGATCAAGACCGCCGTCGAAGAGATGCTGCGCTACGAGAGCTCCAACCAGCTCGGCAACCGCATGACCACGGAGAAGGTCGAGCTCGGCGGCGTCATGCTCGATGCCGGCACGTCGGTGACCCTGTGCATCGGGGCGGCGAACCGCGATCCCGCGCAGTTTCCGGACCCCGAAAGCTTCGACATCGCGCGCACGCCGAACCGGCATCTCGCCTTCGCCACCGGCGCGCATCAATGCGCGGGCATGGCGCTGGCGCGGCTCGAAGGCGCGATTGCGATCTCGCGCTTCCTGGCGCGCTTCCCGAACTATGCCGTGAGCGGCCAGCCGGTGCGGGGCGGACGGGTGCGGTTTCGGGGCTTCTTGAGCGTGCCGTGTGCGCTTCGCTGAGGGCGCGACACCAAAAACTGCGAAAACAACCCCATGCACAGTAGAGAACCCTCTGATACTTTTGGCAAATCAGATCGGGCTACACCATCGGACGCATGAAGACTTCCAAGGTGGCAAGTTGATACCCAGATCAAGCTGAGGCCGGCGGTGCAGTCGGTTGGCACCGCCGCGCGCAGCAATGGAGTGACGACAGATGAGCTCGTCGGTCATTGATTTCGTCGCAACGGAAGCACGCTTTGGGGCCCATAACTACGAGCCGATCGGGGTCGTCCTGTCGCGCGGCGAAGGTGTCTGGGTCTGGGATACCGAGGGCAACCGCTATCTCGATTGCCTCTCGGCCTATTCGGCGGTCAGCCAGGGCCACTGCCACCCCAAGATCCTGGCGGCGATGGTGGAACAGGCGCACAGGCTGACGCTCACCTCGCGCGCTTTCCACAACGACCAGCTCGCCCCCTTCTACGAAGAGATCGCGGCACTGACCGGGTCCCACAAGGTGCTGCCGATGAATAGCGGCGCCGAGGCGGTCGAAAGCGCGATCAAGTCGGTGCGCAAATGGGGCTACGAGGTGAAGGGCGTTCCGGACGGCCAGGCCGAGATCATCGTCTGTGCCAATAATTTCCACGGACGCACGCTGGGCATCGTCGGCTTTTCAACCGACCCCGACACACGCACACATTTCGGGCCGTTCGCGCCGGGCTTCAAGATCATCCCGTTCGGCGACGCCGCGGCACTGGCGGAGGCAATCACCCCATACACGGTCGCCTTTCTGGTCGAGCCGATCCAGGGCGAAGCCGGTGTCATCCTTCCTCCAGCCGGCTATTTCACTGAGGTGCGGGAGCTCTGCACCACCAACAATTTGATGCTGGTGCTCGATGAGATCCAGACCGGGCTCGGCCGCACCGGCAAGCTTCTCGCTGAACAGCACGAGGGAATCGAGGCGGATGTGACGCTGCTCGGCAAGGCCTTGTCCGGCGGCTTCTATCCGGTGTCGGCCGTGCTCTCGAACAACGACGTGCTCGGGACATTGAGGCCCGGCCAGCACGGTTCGACGTTCGGCGGCAATCCGCTTGCTTGCGCGGTGGCGCGCGCGGCGCTGCGCGTGCTGACCGAGGAAGGCATGATCGAGAACGCGGCCAGGCAGGGCGCGCGCTTTCTGGAAGGCTTGAAAGACATTCGTGCCAACACGATCCGCGAGGTGCGCGGACGCGGCTTGATGCTGGCGGTCGAGCTGCATCCCGAGGCTGGCCGCGCCCGCCGCTACTGCGAGGCGCTTCAGGGCATGGGCATCCTCGCCAAGGATACCCACGAGCAAACGATCCGCATCGCTCCGCCGCTGGTGATCACAAGCGACCAGGTCGACTGGGCGCTGGAGCGGCTCGCCACCGCCCTGACGCAGGATTTCTCCTGAGCGGCCTGCGTCGGAAGATCGCAATGCCGGCCGCGGCCAGCAACGAACGATTCCGCCAGCTGCGCGTTGAACGTCGTGGGCGATTACGAGCTGGGAGCGACAATCATGCTTCCGCATGGCGCTTGCCTTACGGCTGCTTTAGTTGGTGTCTCGATGCTGGCGACGAGCGTCGGCGCGTTCGCCCAAGGACCCGGCCAGGGACATGGAAGGGGCGGACCTGCCGGTCCAGCCGCAGCGCCGGCAGCACGGCCAGCAGCACCACCGGCCATGGCCCGTCCGGCGGCGCCGCCGGCCATGGCACGTCCCGCCGCCCCGGCGTTCCATCCACCGGCCATGCCGCAGCGACCGGCCATGGCGCCGCACCGCCCGGCGCCCCACATCGCCGCACCGCCGCCGCGTCCGGCCCCCCGCTTTGCAGCACCACCGCCGCGAGCAGCCCCGCACGTGGCGGCGCCGCG